>JBEATV010000001.1:0-97200 GCA_041161815.1 Actinomycetota bacterium
TCCAACATCTTGCCCATGGACTACTTCTCGATAATCGCGCGCCCACGCTAATTCATAGAGAGAGATTCCGGCGCTTTCTCCTAATGCACGCTTCAAAGTTTCGAGAGGGGTGTTAGCTATATCAGAGACGGTTCGAAGTCCAAGTCTTTGAAGTTCTTCGTTGGTCTTAGGGCCTACTCCCCATATTTCGCTGACGGGAAGCGGGTGAAGAAAGGTAAGAACTCTGTCATGAGCAATCTCGAGCATTCCATCTGGTTTGCAACGCCCCGATGCTAATTTTGCAATGAACTTCGTGGTTGCGATTCCGACCGAACAGGTGATCTTCTCTTGCTGAAATACGCGCTCGCGTATCGTGGATGCAATCTCTCGGCCGGTGCCAAATAATCGACGAGATCCTGTGACATCAAGAAATGCCTCATCGAGTGATAGTGGTTCGACGAATGGAGTAAATTGGAAGAAGATCTCCATGACTCGTCGAGAAACTTCAGAGTATCGCTCGTGATCTGGCGGGATAAAGACTGCGGTAGGAGCCATTCTCTGGGCACGGGCGACAGGCATTGCGGCTCTTATTCCATATTTACGAGCGGCGTAGTTTGCAGATAGGACTACACCTCGCGCTCCGGCGCCAACTACAAGTGGCTTGCCACGATGTTCTGGGTAATCGAGCTCAGAGACAGAAGCAAAGAAGGCATCCATATCAACATGGAGAATTGTGGAATGTTCGCGCATCTCGTCACTCACAGACCGCGAGATTACGCCACTTTTCGTAGGCGGTTGATAGATCCCATGCTCCCGTGGCGCGCAATGAGACACCTCGTGGCCCAGTTCTGCGAACCTGACCACGCACCAGCAAGAGTCGAGAGTTATAGAGAGTTTCAGCACACGAGCGTTGCATATCTTCGAAGAATGTAGCGTCGCTGCAACCATAGCCATCATCAAGAGTCAGGAACATGACCCTCTTGCCAGAACGTACTGGTGGAGTTTGAAGGATTACTTTGACTCCAGCCACAAGGATTGATGACGAAGAACGTTGTTGTAATAACTCGCTAGACCTGATGGCTCCAATCTGATTGAGGAAATCTGAATAGAACTCGATCATGTGATGCGATACATCCATCCCAAGGAATTCAATCTCGTTCTTAACTCGCTCGTGAGCTCTGAGATCTGGAAGGCCCGTCTTAGATAGTGGTGGTGTAAAACCAAAAGTGAGTTGAGAGCCTCCTATTGTTGAGAGTGATTTTGTAGAAGTCCATTTATATAGATCATTGAGATGGAGAAGTAAATCGCGATGATTAAGATCATTGGAATAAAGAGAATCAAAAGCCCCCACCATCAGAAGAGCTTCACAGGTAGGGCGACTTACTCTGCTGCGATGAACAAAATCAGCGAGATCAATAAAAGGACGGTGGGCGATGATGGCATCAACTTCAGCGGCGCTGATTCCGCTGATATCTGTGAGCGCTAAGCGAATGCTTTCGTGGGTATCGCCTTCTACTTGATAGGTCCGACCTGAAAGATTGATATCTAACGGCGCGATAGTGAGCTTGCAATGCCGCGCCTCATCCAGAATTAAACGTTTGGGATACATCCCTGGTTCGTGCGTAAGGACTCCGGCAAGGAACGCTGCGGGGTAATGCGTCTTAAGCCAGGCAGATTGATAAGTAGGAAGTGCAAATGCTGCGGCATGGGCTTTGCAGAATCCGAAGGAGGCGAAAGCGCGTAGAACATCCCAGACCTTGGTTATGACCTCGAGTGAATAACCGCGGGCAGTAGCGGCTGGAAAGAACCAATCACAGACTTCTTGTTGCCCTTCTTGGCTACCAAGAGCGCGCCTTTTCTCGTCTGCTTCAGCCAGAGTGATGCCACCAAGGGTGGCGATGATTTCTATGACTTGTTCGTGAAAGACCACAACGCCTTCGGTGTCATCAAGGATTTCAAATAAATCAGGATGGAATATCTCGCGTGGCTTCCACCCTTGGCGAGCATTGAGAAATGGCGTGATCATGTCGCTTTTGACTGGGCCAGGGCGGAAGAGAGAGATATCGATGATCAGATCGGTGAATGTTTCTGGAGCAAATTTTCCGACGAGTTCGCGTTGTCCTGGGCTCTCGATTTGGAATAACCCCAAGGTCTTCGTTGATTGGATGAGCGCGAATGTCTCGGGGTCATCCAATGGGATCGCATCAAGATCTAGCGCAGTTCGTGTGGTGCGTTCTATTTCAGAGGTTGCGTATGCCAGAGCTGACTGCATTCTGACGCCCAGAATGTCGAGCTTTAAAAGACCAATCGCCTCAACATCATCTTTATCCCATTGGACCATCGGATAATTGCTGGCATTAGTTTCAATGGGCGCTCGATCGTATAAACCACCATCAGAAATCACCACAGCGCAGGGATGCATGGCGAGATTTCTTGGTAGACCATCAAGTCTTTCTGCAAGACCTATCGCCATCTTCCAGGTCGGTGATGTGAGGTTAAGGTTACGAAGTTCAGGGAGGTTTTCAAGTGCTTGGGAAATATTACGAGCTCGGATATGAGGTAATGATTTCGCAACGAGATCGATCTCCATGGGAGGAAGTGATAAAGCAGCGCCCACATCTCGTATCGCATGGCGAGCGCGGTAGGTATCGAACATCGCGACAGTGGCAGAACGTTTGTCGTAGTGAGCAAATACTTGATCATAGATTTCTAGGCGTCGCGCTGATTCAACATCGATATCGATATCCGGCAACGCTTTGCGAAGCGGAGAACAGAAACGTTCCATCAACAATCCCAGTGATAACGGTTCGACCCCAGAGATTCCTAAGAGATGGCAGACCAGAGAGCCTGCGCCACTTCCCCGCGCTGCGACCCGTATCCCACTAGCGCGAGCACGATCGGTGATATCAGCGACGGTTAGAAAATATGATTCATAACCAAGGCTTTCGATAATCGAAAGTTCTTTATCAAGCCTGTCACGGACATCATCACGCAACTCTTTGTAACGCCAATGAACCCCGGCGATTGAGCGTTCGCGGAGTTGAGCGGTGAGTTGGTGTTGGGTGCTTGCTCCGACAACATGAGGTTCGGGAAGATGAATTGATCCCAAACCAATATCGTGGATAGGCGATAAAGCAGCGCGTTCTGCCCATTCAGCGGTGCTTTTCATTAAGAGTCTGGAGTTTCTTTCTCCGGCAGCGCTGGCAATCTTCTCGGCGATGGCCTGCATATCTTCGGAGCTCTTGAGGAACGCCTCGGCATTTTTTCTTTCAACGACGCTTTTATGAAGCGGCAAAAGATGACGAGTGGCATCAAGGATGTCAGCGACAGGTGCGTCATTGCGAGTCTGCATGCGAGCTGCATTGGTCAGAATTGCAGGTAAATCGTGATCTCGTGCAAAACCCAACATCCGGGCTGCATGTGTAGTCGATCGAGCTCCATCACCATAGACAAGATGTGAAACGCATTCGATAGCTTGGTCCAAGAATAATTCGCGAGCAGCGTTGTAGATTAAGAGCGCCTTGTCATAACGACGAGATGTGAGCGCTCGAGCAATCTCAGAGTCAGGCCCATGAAGCGCCAGAAGATTCTGGGTGTAATGAGAGTTGTTCTGTAAGAAAGTTAAATCGCACGGAGCGCCATAACTTTTTAACTCGGTCATGATTCGCACTAAAGAGGACCAGCCTTGACCAGATGTGGCAAGTAGCGTGATGCGAGATTGATTGTCATAGGCGATATCGACTCCGAGAATCGGAGTAATCTCATTGTCGAGACAACTTTGAGTGAATCGAATTGCGCCAGATAAGCCATCACGATCAGTGAGTGCAAGGGAGCGCATACCGAACTCGCGCGCTTGTTCTACTAAAAGATGAGGAAGAGTGGTTCCGTATTTAAAGGAGAAGCCACTAGCAAGATGTAAGTGAGTGAAACTCATGCCGGTCGAGATGTGGGACGGATACGCCAGAGGCCGATACCTTCTTCTCGTTCGATCTCGAAGGTCTTCATAACGCCAATAGGCGCTGCCTCAACGCGCCAGAGAATCCGCGAGCCATCATCAGGTCGGAAGAGTCCATCGCTAGCGCGATTCCACCAACCACCAGATTCATGCCACGAAGAAAGGATGGTGTGGATGCGAAAGCGTTGGCCGTTATGGGTGAACTCAACGGGCTCACCGCCAGCTAAGAAGATTTCTGGCTTGGGGTTACCCGGTCTCTGGTCTTCAAGTCTTTCGAACATTTGTTCGAACTCTAGCGAGGCCCCCTGACAGACACAAGTGACCCCCAAATGACACCCTCAGCCCGCGCGCCCGTCACCGTTTTGTAACTCAAGATATGTGAGTATCCGCCCGTGATCACACATACCTCCGCAACGAAGGCCCAGGGTCGCACCCTCCGCGTTCGTATCTCCGCAATTGTTAGCGCCCTCGCGCTCACAACATCCGCACTCGTGGTGCTCACTTCCCCGCAGGTCAGCGCAAATACCTACGCTGTTCCTGCAGCTCCCGTTATCAAGAAGGCATATGTAACACCTAAGGGTGTCCGCGTTGTCTTCGACAAAGTAACTGCCTCACCTGCAGTCAACGCATATGTCATCTCTGGTGGCCAAGGCTCATGCCCTATCACCGTTCCTGCAAATACAACTGGCGTCGTAACTCTGCCAATTATTGCTGGACAGACAACTGCAACTATCTCAATCAAAGCCGTCAATGCATATGGTTTCTCAACTGCAGGAACATGGAGCAAAACATTTAGCGCTTCCGATCTTGCAGGTGTTGCAACAAGCACATGGCAAGCCGTGCAGTTACTTCAACTCAGCGACCTTCACGGAGCGATTGAGGGAACTTCAGCTAACGCTGGTACCGCGCTATTGATGAGCGCCTTTGCCGCAGAGCGCGCAAAGAACCCAGCGACCTTCACACTTTCTGCCGGAGATAACATCGGTGCAGCTCCACCAATCTCCAGCCAATTTGAAGAGCTACCAACAATCGAATCGATGAACTTACTCAAGTTCGATGTTTCTGGATTCGGTAACCACGAACACGATCGCAACCTTGCGCATGTTCAGAAGATTATCGGTGCATCCGACTTCCAATGGGTTGCATCCAACTACAGCTCACTTGAGCCACTCAAGAGCGGCGCAAAGGCTGCAAAGACATTCCATATCGTTGAACGCGGTGGAGTAAACGTTGGCTTTGTAGCAGCCAATACCGAAGATACGAAAGAGCAGATTTTCCCTGGAAACCTCACTTCCAATGGAAAAGACCTTGTGATCTCTCCCAGCGCTGATGGCGTGAACTCTGCAATCAAGGCGGCAAAAGCGGCTGGAGCAGATTTCGTCGTAGCGATTCTTCACCAGGGCTGGCAGGAAAATCGTGATGGCGAAGCAAAAGGCCGTCTTATTGAGCTTGCAAAGCAGATCAAGGGCGCTGCAGTCGTATTCGGTGGCCATAGCCACCAGACATACTCTTCTGCACTCGCTGGAAATGCTGCAGTCAATGGTTCGCTCATCGCAATGACCAGAAATGCAGGACAGGAATACAACCGAGTCAATGTTTGTATGGATGGATCCGGACGCGTCCGTGGCTCCTCTGTTGATGTTGTCACTCGTGCAAGTTTCGCAACTCTCACTCCGAACGCAGACGGTGCTGCGCTGGTCAAGAAGTACAAAGACCAACTCAATGCCAAACTCGATGTGAAGATTGGCCAAGTAAACGGAATCTTCGCTCAAGGTGGAACTCCACAAGTTCAGCGTGCGGGCGAAGCAGCGATTGGTAATTTCACTGCTGATGCAATGCGCAAGAAGTACGGCACAGAATTTGCGTACATCAACGGTGGCGGTATCCGCGATAAGTTCCCAGCAGCAACATATGTTCCGGCTGATAAAACTTATAACCGTCCAGGAACTGACAAAGTTGCGCCATTTGATGTGACTCTCGGTGATGCACTTGCTGTGTATCCATTCGGCAACACAGTGGGCGTTTCTGTCATCACTGGTGAGAATCTTTGGAAGGCGCTAGAAAACGGCGTCAGCAATTGGCCAGGCGATGGTCGCTTCCCACAGATCTCTGGTTTCAAATTCAGCTTTGACACTACTAAGGCTGTTGGATCGCGCGTTCAGAGCGTGACCAAGGCTGATGGCACCGCAATTGCCAAGGACTCCAAGGAGTACACCATCGCGGTACCTGACTTCATGATCTATGGCGGCGACGGATATGTCGGCGTCTTCACTCCTTCAAAGGCAAAACTACGTGGCTTGCTCGTAGATGTCTTCATTGAAGCAGTGCAAGAAGCATCAGCAGGAGGAAAGGCAATTCAGATTCCTGCACTTGATGGCCGTATCACGAAGGTCAATCCATAACCTGAAGTAACGAAAGAACCGCGTCCTACCTTCGTGGGGCGCGGTTTTTTCATGCCTGCGACACGCGGATTTAGTTGAACTTTCAATAAAATTGATTTATTCTTCAACTAATTCTTGTCCCACTATGAAAGGAAACTATGGATATCCTCCTTGTGATTGGTCGCGTGCTTTTCGCCTTGATCTTCATCAATTCAGGTATCGCGCACCTCACCAAGCTCCAAGCAATGACTGGCTATGCGCAATATAAGAAGGTCCCCGCAGCCAAGCTCTCCGTCATCGTGACGGGCCTCATGCTCGTTGTTGGCGGCCTCTACATTGCTCTTGGCGTCTACGCAGATCTCGGAGCGCTCCTCCTTGCAATCTTCCTTGTCGCATCAGCCTTCATGATGCACAACTTCTGGACCATCGAAGATGCACAAGCCAAGCAGGGCGAGACCATCAATTTCTTCAAGAACCTTGCTCTCGCAGGCGCTGCCTTGATCATCTTCGTCATGGTCGGAACCGGCGTTGATTTCGGTCCATCCATTACAGAAGGGCTCTTCAACCTTTAGAGCAACAGCAAGTTAATTCTGAGTGAATCCCTCGTCTGCCATATGGCTAGACGGGGGATTTTCATTTCCTAGGCGATAGCGTCTGAGGGTGGAGATTCTCTTAGCGATACTCTGTGGAATCGGAATTGGTTCCGTGCTCGGTTATGTTGGGGCCGGCGGATCGATGCTCGCAGTTCCCGCGCTGATTTATATCTTTGGTCTCTCCCCTGTTGAAGCCACCACCGCATCGCTTCTTGTCGTTTTTATTGGAGCTGCATCCGGTGCGCTTCCAAAATTCCGTCGTCACGAGATTCTGATCAAAGAAGCCTTAGTCATTTGGGCGATTGGATTGACAACAAATCTCACAGGTGCGTATTACTTACCAAGAATTCCCGAAGACTTAGTTTTGACGGGATTTGCTCTGGTGTTAATCACGGCAGGAATCTCAATGTTGATACCTACGCCAATCGCCTCATCTGAGGGCAAGATTTCACCTCTGGCTTTAATATTTATCTCTTTGATTATTGGAGCACTTACTGGACTTTTCGGTATTGGCGGCGGCTTCCTAGCGATTCCAATCTTGATTCTGTTCTATGGCGTCTCACCAGCAAGAGCTGCGGGTACATCGCTCTTTATTATTACTATCAACACCCTCACGGGTTTCTTTGCACATTATAGACATTGGGATGAAGTTAATTGGTTGGTGCCATCAATTATGGCGCTGGTTGCACTCTTTGTTTCAAGGCTCGCCTCTAGACATAGTTCGAGCCTCTCTCCCTTGACCCTTAAGCGCGCCTTTGCCCTCTTTGTATTTGTTATTGCTCTTTTCACTTTAGTAGATACGTGGGTGGTTACATGATGAGATCAAAGTTAGTAAGTGAGTTCTTGGGAACTGCGGTGCTTCTCATTTCAGTTGTTGGCTCATCCTTCATGGCAGCAAATCTCACGAGCGATAAAGCCTTAGCTCTACTTATCAACGCTGCGGTAACAGCTGCAGTTCTTGGCATTATTATCAAGACGTGCTCATCTATCAGTGGAGCTCACTTCAATCCACTTGTCACCTTCGCGGCACTTATGAGAGGTTCGATGCGCTCAATAGAAGCGCTGGGCTATCTCGTTGCTCAAGTGATAGGTGGAGTCTTGGGCGTTGTGATTGCGAACTTAATGTTTATCGAAACTTCTTTTGCTTTAAGTTCAACCCTTAGGTCAGGCAGCGGACTATGGATTGGTGAAATTGTTGCAACCGCTGGTCTTATCTATCTGGCACTAACGTCAAATGAAAAAAGCGCGTGGAAACTGATTCCGCTCTGGATATTTGCGGCGTACTTCTTCACTTCTTCGACATCATTTGCCAATCCTGCAGTCACGATTGCACGTATCTTCACTGATGCGCCTGCCGGTATCGACAGCGCATCTGTTTTGGGTTTCATCGCCGCACAAGTCGTTGGAGCACTCTTTGTCATACTCGGTCTACGAAAGAGGAATCTGCATGAGTAAGAAGGCCTCTGTACTCTTTGTCTGCGTACACAATGCCGGTCGCTCTCAGATGGCGGCGGGATATCTCCAGCATCTTGCCGGCGATTGGGTGGAAGTTCGTTCGGCAGGCTCGGCACCAGCAAACAGCATTAACTCAGCGGTCGTTGCCGCAATGCTCGAAGAGGGTATAGATATCAGTAAAGAAGTTCCGAAGATTCTCACCACCGAAGCGGTCGAAAGTTCTGATGTCGTCATCACCATGGGTTGTGGCGATGCATGCCCATTTTTTCCCGGCAAGAGATATCTCGATTGGAAACTCGATGACCCTGCGGGCCAAGGCGTTGATGCGGTTCGCCCTATTCGTGATCAAATCAAGTCGCTCATCAAGGAACTCATCGAAACTCTCTAGAATCACCAACTATGGATGGTGTTCTTGAGAAAGCTGCGGTGCAACGTGCAATGGCTGCGCTCCGCGAAAAGGGAATGCCCGGTGAGATAAAACTTCTCTCAGATAGTGCACGCACTGCCGCTGAAGCGGCTACTGCTCTAGGAATTGAAGTCGGACAGATTGCTTCTTCGATTGTCTTTAAGTTGCCGGATAACACTCCACTGCTCGTCATTACATCGGGCCGTCATCGAGTCAATACCGAACTTGTTTCTCAACAACTAGAGATTTCTGCGCTCGGCCGTGCCGATGCGGATTATGTCAAGGGCGCATCTGGTTACTCTGTTGGTGGTGTTGCTCCGATTGGATGGTTGAACTCACCAGCAATCACTCTCATTGACTTAGCGCTCAACGATTATCCAGTTATCTGGGCTGCTGCAGGACACCCGCATACTGTTTTTCCAACTACTTTTGCAGAACTGAGCATCGCCTCCGGCGCAACACCCATGATTGTTGGTGACTAGAAATGCAGCGATTAAATGTCGAAATCTCTGGAAGCGGAGAACCGTTGTTGCTCGTTCACGGCATGGGCTCAGCAAGTACGGTCTGGAAACCCATCCTTGCTGACTTGAAGAGGGAGTTCCTGGTCATCACTATCGATCTACCTGGGCACGGAAAGACCCCCATGATTAAAGGTCGGCCGATGGATCCACATTCCTTGGCGCTCAATGTTTTGGAAGAGATGTCGTTACAAGGGTATGAAAGTTTTCATCTCGTCGGAAATTCTCTCGGTGGATGGGTTGCACTAGAGATGGCAAGCGCTGCTCCTGAGCGCGTGCGGTCACTGGTGGGACTTGCTCCAGCCGGACTATGGCTGAATCCTTATAACGCTCGTTATCCGGGCACAGCTATTGCGCGATTCTTGGCACGGTACACAGCAAAGATTGCTCCGACCGCACTGCACTTTGAAGCGGCTAGAAAGCTTGGATTCTCTGATGTCAGTCCTCGCTGGAGAGAGTTCAGTTACGAAACATGTCTTGATGCAACTATGGCGATGGCTGGTGCAGAAGGTTATTACCCTGCCTGGGATGGGATGCTGATGAAGCGATTCGATAGTTTCATTCCACCTAGCGTTCCAGTAACTATTGTCTTCGGTGATACCGATAGAACTCTTCCTGCAACCACATGCCAAGAACGTTCCGTGGCGCCGGATCACGCAAAGTGGATTATCTTTGCTGACACTGGACATGCCCCTATGTGGGATTCACCGATTGATGTCGTTGATGAAATAAAGAAATCTGTTGCACTTGGATCATGATTCGCATCTACTTCTGGAAAGTTTCTAGCCGCCACATTCCCTGGGCGATACTTCGCATGGGCCTTGATCGCATCTCTTTATGGCGCGCTTCTGGTATCTCTTTCTGGAAGTTGCTTGGCGCTGGTAAAGGCGAGACATTCACACCAAAAGATGCAGACCCAAGGCGCTGGGGGTTGCTTGTCGTCATTGATCCTCGTGAAATTGAACGATTCGAATCATCTCCACTCATCAAGCGATGGAGAGAGAAAGCGCTTAGTGAATTCTCAGCAGAACTCTCCCCAATCTCTGTTCATGGTCAATGGTCGAGGCGAGATCCTTTCCACGTTCTCTTGCAATCCACAGATAAAAACTGGAATGGCCCCATCGCAGCCATTACTCGCGCTCGGATCAAATGGCGTAAGAACCTGATTTTTTGGCGATCAGTTCCACCGGTAACAAAGAGCCTTCACTCATCAGAAGGTTTGATTGCGGCCATTGGTATTGGAGAAGCGCCCATCGGTTTACAGGGCACCTTCTCACTCTGGGAGTCGGCCGCAGCGGTCCGCAATTTCGCCTATAGGGGTGAGGCCCATAAAGCGGCGATTGAAGCCACTCATCGCGAGGATTGGTACGCCGAGGAAATGTTCGCACGCTTCGCCGTCACTAAAAGTTCTGGAGCCATATAAGGCACAATTAACCCATGTCGGTTCGCAATTATCGTCCGAGGCGCGATTCACGACGCACGATTACACCAGGAAAAAACTTTCTCTTACTCGCGGTTCTCACAGTCACTATCGGATTGCAGATTGCTTATCCATTAGTTGAGGGCGAAACATTTCGACTGGTAACCATTGCGACGGTGTACTGGGCAGCAGGAGCGATGTTGCTCCACGCACTTTTTGCTTATGGCATCGCCTATGCGCTCCGATTTCTAGGAATCACTTTTTTCTATGCGCTCATTGTTGAACAGATCGGCATGCGCACAACCTGGCCATTTGGTAGCTATGAGTATTCCCCAACGCTGGGTTATCAAATTTTTGGCGTTCCACTTGTTGTTCCCTTCGCATGGGTGATGATGGCTCATCCGATTTTTATCGCTGCCCGCAGACTCGCTCCTCAATGGGTCTTTCTTGTTGGTGGTTATGGATTGATGGCTTGGGATCTCTTTTTAGATCCACAGATGGTTTCGGCAGGACGATGGACTTGGGAGATAACCGGAAGAACAGTGCCCTTTCAACCAGAGATTCCACTCTCTAATACCTTTGGCTGGCTCCTCACCGGAATGGGATTGATGGCGCTGCTTCACATCGCGCTACCACGTGAACGAAGATCACTTGGTTCGAGTAGAGCAGTCCCGGAGTTCTTTCTTGTCTGGACCTGGCTCGGTGGAATTATTGTCAATGTCTTCTACTTTGATCGACCTGGAGTCGCCTTTATTGGCGGAACAGCGCTGGGAGTAATTGTCGTGAGCTATTTCCTCTCCGTGCGCTTTGGCCGCCGCGACTAACTATGGAGTTTCTCTTCGCGCTTTCAACGGCGCTCGTTCTCATTCTCTTTTTCTTTGCCCTGCTTAACTTCTTCACGCTCAGAAGAGTGAAAACTACGCCGAGGAAAGCCCAGGGAAATAGTATTGAGGAAAAGATTTCCATCTTGATTCCACTCCGTAACGAGTCAGCAAATGTTGATGGTGTCCTTCGCTCTGCACTTGATCAGCAGGACCTCAAAGATTGTGAAGTGATTGCTCTAGATGATGCCTCGAGCGATAACACTCTCGAGTTACTTTCCAAGTTTTCTACTTTAGATTCACAGATTGATTTACAGATTATCGAGGGCAAATCGCTAGAGCCGGATTGGCTGGGTAAAAACTTTGCTTGTTATCAATTGGCACAACGCGCATCTGGCGAGTATCTCGTCTTTGTCGATGCAGATGTCAGGCTTCACTCCCATGCAATTGCACAATCAATTGACTCCATGAATAGGTGGGGATGGGATTTTCTCTCCCCGTATCCTCGTCAGATTGCTCTTTCATTTTTGGAAAGACTCATCCAGCCACTGCTCCAGTGGTCCTGGTTTGTCACCTTGCCTCTACGATTAGTAGAAGTTCTCAAGAGACCTTCAATGGTTGTTGCAAACGGTCAGTTCTTAATTGTGCGCAGAGAGGCCTATCTCCAGATTGGCGGTCACTCGACAATCAAGTCAGAGGTTCTGGACGATCTGGAACTTGCTCGCGCCTTAGTACGAGCAGGATTTAAAGGTGGCGTTGCCGACGGTTCGCAGGTTGCCCAATGCCGCATGTACTCAACTTCACGCGAACTCATTGAGGGCTACACAAAATCACAATGGAGGGCTTTCGGTAATCCCATTGGAGCCCTCATTGCGATGGCATTCTTATTCTTGAGTTCAATTCTTCCCTTCGTGTACGGGCTCAGTGGTGACATCACAGGTTGGTACCTGTACTTTGCGACGGTTTTCACCCGAATCATGGCCGGGCTCAAGACACGTTCAGTATTGAGTAGCGCGATACTGCATCCACTCAGCGCGTTGGTGTGGATTTTTCTCATTGCCAATAGTTGGTACCGGAAATTGCGCGGCACTTTGATGTGGAGGGGACGCACTTTATGAGTCATCATCGCGTCACCACATCACCACAGCGAGTTGTTGTCATTGGCGCCGGAATGGGTGGGCTGGCAAGCGCTGCCCGCTTGGCAAAGCGTGGACATAAGGTGAGTATTTACGAAGCTTCTGGGTATGCGGGAGGCAAATGCCGCACTGAGTGGATTGATGGATATGCATTCGACACTGGACCTTCATTACTTACATTGCCTGCTGTCTATCGCGATCTCTTCTTGAAAACAGGTAAGCGCTTAGAGCATCTTCTTAAACTTACTCCGGTTGACCCCGCATTCACGTATATCTTCCACGATGGTGCACGAGTTACTTTTCCAAATCTCTCTCACAATAAGACTGTCGATGCTATTCGAGAGAGTTTTGGTGCGGAAGCTGCAGATAGTTGGCATGCGCTCATGCTCCGTGCTGAAAAGATGTGGGAAGCTTCTCGAGAATCATTTATCGAAGGTGAACTCAAGAGCCCAATAGGGTTACTCAAGAGACCCAATTTTCTATCTGATCTACGGACAATCTCCCCCTTGACTTCTCTGCGAGATTTAACTCGTTCGTATACCGCAAACCCATACCTGCAGAAGATCGTTGATAGATATGCCACCTACACTGGTTCCGATCCAAGAAAAGTTCCTGCGGTCTTGCTCACTATCGCATTTGTCGAAGAAGCATTCGGCGCATGGCATATCGAAGGTGGTTTAGGAAAGCTGGCATCAACTCTGGAGTCTCGAGTACGAGAACTAGGAGCTGACATTCACTTCAATTCCAGAGTGCGCGAGATTAAGGTTGATCGTGGAACTGCTACTGGTGTCATTCTAGAATCTGGAGAAGAAGTGCTTGCGGATGTAGTGATTGCGAATGCAGATGCAGAATTGGTCTATAACTCTCTCATCCCCGCCTCACGAAAAACCGCAGGCCCTCGACGAGCGCTACGCAAAGCTACTCCCTCCTTATCTGGATTCAGTCTTCTGCTCGGTCTGCGCGGAAAGTCCGACTTAGGTCATCACACCGTCTTCTTTCCAGAGGACTATGACGATGAGTTCGATGCGATCTTCAAACGAAAAGAGCCAGTTCCAGATCCTGCAATCTACATCTGTAATCCTGGTGATTCCCAGATGCTCACATCACCCCAGTCAGAGAGTTGGTTTGTCCTCATTAATGCCCCACGCCACGATCCTGAATCTGGATTTGACTGGCGCGCACCTGGAGTTGCTCATGAGTATAAAGAACACATTATCAATCTGATGGAATCTAAAGGTCTTGATGTTCGCTCTCGCTTAGATCTGTGTGAAGTTCGCACTCCAGCAGATCTTGAGGCGCGCACCAATGCACCAGGCGGTTCGATCTATGGAACATCGAGTAATGGTGCACGATCGGCATTCCTGCGCGCCAAGAATAGATCGCCTATCACCAATCTATATTGTGTTGGCGGATCAACTCATCCAGGTGGAGGTTTGCCGCTGGTCGGAATTAGCGCTGAGATTGTTGCAGAAGCGGTCGAAGAAAACGCAGAACTGTAAACAACGAAATAACTTGAGCAACCGCCCAGATAATTGAGACTACTTCTGATATCTCAATTTCGAAGACTCTTGCAATTAAAACTATAAAGACGAGACTTGCACGAATAGGTCGTTCAGCGATCGTGACAACGCCAACTTCTTGAACCCCTAGTCCACCGGCACGTGCGCGCATATATTCTTGAGAATAGGCCGCTAACCAGGCAACAAGCACCGCTTGCCAAGGAGCGCCAATCAGAAATAGCCCAAAGGCCCAGATGCTCTCGACAATCCGGTCTGCAATTGCATCAAGCGCTGCTCCCCACTTAGTGACCTTGCCCGTAATGATGGCCAATGTCCCATCAAGTCCATCAGCTGCTAGCGAAAGAACGAGAAGTGGAATGGCCCAGTGAGTTTCGATGAGAGTCAAGAATGCGATTGCTAGTAAGAGCGAGGAGTAGGTTAAAGCGTTAGGGGTAATGCGCATTTTCTTCAACAATGAGCAGCATCCGAAGCTCAGAGCTAACCACGCTTTGACTATGCCTTTGACATGAGCTCCACCGTGGAGTTCGCTCCACTTTGCGTAAAAGTCATCACGCTTCATCGCAGACCCACGCGTTGTACGATTTCTAGAGTCGAAGCGGCAGAGTTCATCGTATAGAAATGCAATCCAGGTACTCCACCATCCAAAAGTTGAGTTGAAAGTTCGACAGCGATTTCGATTCCAATCTGCTTTACAGCCAATGAATCATCACTCACTTCCTCAATTCTATTCTGAATCTGCGATGGAATTGGTGTTCCCGATAGATCGGCCATGCGCCTTAGCTGAGAGACATTAGTGATGGGAAGAATCCCAGGGTACACATCGAGATTCGAGCCCGATGCTCGAAGCGCTTTCACGAGATTGAAGTAACGCTCTGCATCGAAGAAGAATTGAGTGGTTGCAAATGTCGCCCCGCGTTGTTCTTTCTCAAGAAGTACTGAAAGGTCTTGAGCAAAGTTTCCATGAGAAGCTGGATGAATATCTGGAAATGCGGCAACTCCCACTTCAAAATGCATTTCACGTGCTAGCGAAACAAGTTCGTCAGCATGATTGAAACCACCAAGAGTCGGAGTCCATGGTGCGCTCGGACCACCTTCAGGGTCTCCCCGCAGCGCCAAGATCGATGTAATTCCTGAACTTGCGTACTGTTGAAGAATTGAAATGAGTTCATCACGCGTTGAACCAACGCAGGTCAGGTGGGCAATAGTTGGGATTCCAGTACGGCTTGTGATTTCAGACGTGACTCTAATAGTCCGATCTCGGGTCGAACCTCCCGCTCCATATGTAACAGAGACAAAATCTGGAGATAACTCGTGTAGCTCGTGCAGGGCGCCCCATAAGCGCTCTTCCCCATGCTGATCCTTGGGTGGGAAGAACTCAACCGAGAAGGTAGGCGCGCTAGACATATAGCGGGAGGGTACCGTTGCGCCGTGGCTTCACAGGAACTTTCCAATCTACGAGTTGAAATTGATCGCGAGTTAGCTGCCTTTTCTACTCGTCGCAACGCTCATCTTGCGGAAATTGGCTCTGAATTGTTGCCGGTAGCAAGCGCGATGACTGAGTTCATCAATGACGGAGGAAAGCGCTTCAGGCCGATATTCGCTTATCTCGGTTATCTCGGAAGCGGCGCAACTCCCCGTGCCGAAATAGTTCGTGCCTGCACTGCACTCGAACTCGTTCATGTGTGCGCACTTATTCATGATGATGTGATGGACGGTTCTGACACACGCAGAAAGAAGCCTGCAATCCACAAACTCTTTGAGGGAATGCACCGAGAGAATTCCTACCACGGTGATGCTGAACGATTTGGAATTGCATCTGCAATTCTGCTGGGAGATCTTGCTTTGGTATGGGCAGATCGAGCGCTCGTAGAATCTGGCATCACCCAATCTGAATTTATCCATTGTCAAACAATTTTCTGCGAAATGCGAGATGAACTCATGGCCGGGCAATACCTTGATGTTCTTGAAGGGGCGCTCGGAACGAGCAGTGTTGAGCGATCAAGGAAAGTTGCACGGTACAAGTCTGGGAAATACTCCATAGAGAGACCTCTTCTCTTCGGCGCATCACTTGCCGGTGCTGAGAGACTCAATCAAACGTATTCAAGTTTTGGACTTCCTTTAGGCGAGGCCTTCCAACTTCGCGATGATGTTCTCGGCATATTCGGAGATCCAAGTGTCACGGGCAAGCCAGCAGGCGATGACCTTCGTGAAGGTAAGCGCACCGTGCTAGCTGCCATGGCTATGGAACATACTGATGCAGCGGGCAAGGCGCTCCTAGACAGATCATTGGGAAATCCAGATCTGAGCGAGAAGGATGTAGCCGCGCTTCAAGAGATCATCATCAGTTCTGGTGCGTTGGAACAAGTTGAGAAGCTCATCACAGAGCTCACTACGTCTGCTATTTCTGCGTTGCGAGATCCTCAATTGGACGGAAAGATTGCCAAAGTCCTAGAAGAGATGGCAATCATCGCAACTCAACGGAGTGTGTAGTGCGTACTATCAAAGGTAAGAGCGATCACGTCGTTGTTGTCGGAGCTGGACTTGCTGGTTTAAGCACCGCTTTGAGGCTTGCCGGAGCAGGTCGAAAAGTCACAGTCATCGAACGCGAATCAGTTCCTGGTGGGCGTAATGGACTTTTGAATAAATCCGGTTACGCCTTCGATACTGGCCCATCCGTTCTTACTATGCCAGATCTCATCTCCGATGCACTGGCATGTGTTGGCGAAAAGATTGAAGATTGGTTGGACCTCATGCCACTTCAACCTCTTTATCGAGCTTTCTACCATGATGGATCGCAACTTGATGTACATGCAAACACAAACCAGATGGAAGAAGAGATTGAAAGAGTAATTGGCAGCAAAGAGGCGGAGGGTTATCGTCAATACGTAGATTTCGTAACCAAGTTATACAAGTACGAGATGAATGACTTTATCGATCGTAATATCGATACTCCACTGAACTTGTTAACACCAAATCTCGCTCGCCTTGTAGCACTTGGTGGTTTCAGGCGTTTAGCTCCGAAAGTCTCACAGTTCTTAAAGGATCCACGCACTCAGAAGGTCTATTCCTTCCAGGCAATGTACGCAGGAGTCTCACCGCAGCAAGCGCTAGCCATCTACGCCGTGATTGCTTATATGGATTCGGTTAATGGCGTCTTCTTCCCTAAGGGCGGAATGCACGCAGTACCTCGCGCCTTGGCAGGAGCAGCAGAAAAGCATGGGGTGACGTTCAAATACAACACCACTGTCGAAAGAATCGAAAAGACAGGCTCACGTGCCAGCGCAGTCATAACTTCTACAGGCGAAAGAATTGAATTTGATGCTGTCGTTCTCAATCCAGATCTTCCAGTCGCATGGCGTGACCTGTTAGGCAAGACTCCACTCTCTATTAAGCGTTTGAATTACTCACCATCATGCGTGACCATTCTTGCGGGTTCTTCCAAGAGTTACGACCACTTGGCTCATCACAACATCCACTTTGGCGAATCATGGGATGGAGTCTTTGATGAACTCATTAAGAAGAAAACTTTGATGAGTGACCCCAGCTTGCTGGTGACAATTCCTTCCAAAGATGATCCATCTCTTGCTCCAGTCGGGAAACATAGTTATTACATCCTCTTCCCTACTCCCAATCTTGATGCTGATATTGATTGGAAGAAGATGAAGGGTCCATATCGCGATCAGATGCTTGCCACTATGGAGGCTCGCGGTTACACAGACTTTGCAGACTCAATTGAGGTCGAGCACGTCACCACGCCACTTGAGTGGGAAGAGATGGGACTCGAACGCGGGGCTCCTTTTGCTAGCGCGCACACTTTCTTCCAGACCGGGCCCTTTAGACCAAGCAATATGGCTAAAGGTTTCGATAATGTCGTTTTTGCTGGCAGTGGAACACAACCAGGTGTCGGAGTTCCGATGGTTCTTATCTCAGGAAGACTTGCCGCAGAAAGAATCGTTGGGCCAGTTAAGTAGCCCACATTGTCACAATGGATGAGTTAACTGCTGCTGGAATTACTGACACAGCGCTACGAGAGTCCTACCTTGAATGCAAACGTCTCAATTCGCTTCACGGAAAGACGTACTACTTGGCCACACTCTTATTGCCTAAAGCAAAGAGACCTCACGTGCATGCCTTATATGGTTTTGCTCGCTACGCCGATGAGATTGTCGATGACTTAAGTTCAACGCTGACCCATCAGCAGAAAGTCGATGCGCTACAACGTTGGAGCGAGCAACTCTTACAGGATATTTCGAACGGTCGAAGTACCGACCATGTTGGTCGCGCGCTTGTCGATACTGTTCAAAGATTTCAGATCCCCATCGCATACTTCGAAGCTTTCTTACACTCGATGTCTATGGATCTCACAGTTACTCAATATGAGACTTATGACGAGTTGATGGAATATGTCTACGGCTCTGCCGCAGTAATTGGCCTGCAAATGGTGCATGTTCTAGGAACGCTGGACGGGAAGAAATCTGAAGCGTTAATTCCGGCGGAAAAACTTGGTGTCGCATTCCAACTAGCCAATTTCATCCGTGATGTTGGAGAAGATCTTGAACGAGGACGCGTTTACCTGCCTATGGCAGAACTTCGCTCGTCTGGCGTGACGCGTGAAATGCTCGAGAAGCGCGTGCTCACACCCCACATCATTGAAGCGCTGAAGTTTCAGATCGATCGAGTCAGACAACTTCAAGATGAAGCAGACAAGGGAATTGAGTTACTCAGCCCAGACTCACGCCCATGCATACGGGCGGCAAGTGAGCTCTATTGTGGAATTGTTGATGAGGTAGAGAAGATTGACTATCAAGTTTTCACTAAGCGAGCGAAGACTTCCACTACGCGACGGTTGCGAACCGCGCTCCCTGCATGGATCGAAGCGCGCGCCGCTCGCTAACTCAACTGCCTTACTTCAATTCAATCAATCATTGATTGGACTACAATCGGGTCTAACATGAAGCGAATTCTTGGACTCACACGTTATGCGGTCGTAGTTCCTGCGATGGCTTCAATCATTGGCGCTCTCTTACTCATGGCTCAAGGTTCAATCTCGATGGTGATGGTGGTCATCGACGCCATTACTGAAGAATCTGGCTTAAAAGAGACAATCGTCGATGTCCTCACTGCTGTCGATGCGATCTTGTTGGGCACAGTGTTACTAGTGATCGGATATGGTCTCTACGAACTCTTTATCGATGCCGATATTGAGGTTCCACTTTGGTTACGCGTACAGGATTTGGATGACCTCAAGTCAAAGCTCATCGGAGTCGTAGTAGCCATTGTTGCCGTAGTTTTCGTCGGAGTCTTTGTGGACTCAAACCGAGCTGAAGATGTGATTTCGTATGGCGTTGGAGCTGGCGCACTAGTAGTGGGGCTGGCAATTTTTGCCTATGCGACGCGCAAAGATACGACTAAATCTGCCCAGAGCAAATAACTCTCTATTTACTAGAGCTCTGAATACCTTTTCTACCCCAATAAATCCAGAGCGAAATTGTCATCACAATCATCGAAAAGCCAAAGAGTAAGTCTTCTGCTGGAGCGGCTGCGATTCTGATTCCGGTAATGACATCTTCGTCATAGGTCAATATTCCGCGAGAAGTCAGCCACCAATTCGTAATCAACTGGAAGAAGAGAAGAATGGCGTAGGCGTTCCAGAAGCTTTTCCGTGTGACGATGCGAGAGCGTGTTACAAAAAGGTCAAATAGAATCACCGTCGGAACTGCGAGCAATACGAGTTGGGTGTAAGTCATCGCTCGTCTCCAAAACTCCAGTGCTTCTTCACAGCTCGCACTGCCTCAATTGTCATGAGCGCCGCAAGAGGAACGATAATGAAGAAGAGAAATTCTTCTAGAGGAATCCCCGAAGGTCCATATATTCCTACCACTTGATCTTTATCGAAGAACCAGTGTCCTGATGTAACGGCGTAATAATCCCAAATCAGAAAGAGAACCGCGGTTGGACCGATACTGAGTGCGACTCGCTTGATTCTACGTAGTACACCAACCTTGAAAATCACTTCAAGCCAGAATGAACCAATCACGGTGAAGCCCAACATGGCGAAGTAACTGAACTGAAGCACGCCTTATGCTAATCTCTATTTCAATCGGGAGCCAAAAGTTGGCTGAGAGGACCTTAGGGTCGACCGTCGTACCAGTTCGGTAATGCGAATTGGAAGGGAGTAATCAATGTCTACATTTTTCACAGCGTGGGGTTATGGTGTTTCCTACCTCGAATTCGTCGCAGTTGTCGCATCCTTGATTGCCGTCACATTAGGCGCTCTCGGCATCCGGATTGCCTGGCCCTGGTGGGTTGTAAGCAGCTCCCTATATGCAGTTTTCTTCTATCAAGTAGATCTCTTTGCAAGCGCCATACTTCAGTTAGTTTTCATTGCCGCTGCAGTGTGGGGTTGGTTCGGTTGGAAGGCCACAGGTGCCGAACCCCGATTCATGACAGCACAAGAAAGATTGATCTGGTTAGTGGCGCTACTTGGTCTCTGGCTCGTAAGCGCGCCAGCTTTAGCAGATATTGGGGCGGCAGCATCGAGACCCGACTCCTTCTTACTTGTCTCCAGCACTATCGCTCAAGTGGTTATGGTTTTACAGCGTAATGAAACGTGGATTCTTTGGATTGTCATCGACATATTCGGCACATACCACTATGCAAATCAGGAGTACTGGTTTACCGCATTCTTGTATGCAGTATTCACGGTGATTGCTCTCTTTGGCTGGTATCGCTGGAGTAATCTGAGAAAAGCTCGGGTCTAAATTACTCGTGCAGAATTCCCTTTCTCTACATGACGTTCTCTCTATGATTGAAAATGGAGAGCGCAGGAGCAAACTGAGTCAGATTATTGCGATTGATGGTCCAGCAGGAGCTGGCAAAACGACTTTAGCAAAGAAGATTGCTGGTGCGATAAGTAACAAATCCGTGCACGTGATTCACATGGATGATCTTTACGATGGTTGGGATAACGCATTAACGCAATCTCTTACACGAACTCTAGAATCGAATATCGCAAAGCCTGTCTTTGAAGGGAAGTCTTACGAGTATCGAAAGTTCAGTTGGCTAACTATGCGTTTTGAGGAATTACAGCGCTATAGCGCTCCTGACGTGCTTCTCCTTGAAGGCGTGGGGTCGGGACAGAAAGTTGTCAGGAAGTATCTTGATCAATTGATTTGGATTGACATCAATGCAGAGGTTGGCCTGACCCGAGTCTTGCAGCGTGACGGTGATTACATAGAGAGTCAGATGAGAATCTGGCAGATGCGCGAATCCGAACACTTTAAGCAAGACAACACTCGCGATTGCGCCACCATCCGCATTGATGGGAACAATTTCATCTAAAATCTCTTCGTGTCTGATCTATCGGGTGAAGTGATTGATGGTCGCTACCAACTCACTCGAATAGTCGCCTCTGGCGGAATGGCCACAATCTATGCTGCGCTAGATCTTCGCCTCGATCGCCAAGTCGCGGTCAAGGTCATGCATCCGCATCTTGCTCAAGATGAGCAGTTCGTCTCTCGCTTTATCCGCGAAGCAAAGGCTGCTGCATCACTCTCACATCCCAACATCGTCTCTGTCCTAGACCAGGGATGGAATCAAGGTGGCGTTCCATGCGTATTCATTGTGATGGAACTTGTAGAAGGAGCAACTCTTCGAGATTACTTGCATGAACAAGGTTCACTCTCAGTTGAAAGAGCCATTCAAATTATTTCTCCTGTAGCAAGCGCCCTGGCTGCTGCGCATAAATTAGGAATTGTTCACCGTGATATCAAGCCGGAAAACATCTTGGTCTCAAAAGAGGGAAGAATAAAGATTGCTGATTTTGGTTTGGCACGCGGAGCTTTACTTGGAAGCACCATGACTGCTGAATCAAGTGTGATTCTAGGAAGTGTCTCGTATCTCTCTCCTGAGCAAGTACAACGTGGCGTTGCAGATGCTCGAAGCGATGTTTACTCGCTCGGTATCGTTCTCTTCGAAGTTCTCACTGGTCAGAAGCCTTATCAAGGTGAAGACCCAGTTCAGATAGCAATTCGTCACGTGAACGATAGAGTCCCTGCGCCTTCCACGCTCAATCCCGCAATCACGGCAGATGTTGATGAACTTGTACTCCGCGCCACCAACATTGACCCCGATAAACGTCCGCGAGATGCTGGTGAGTTTCTTGAACAACTTCGAGTGCTCTCCGAGAAACTCGACCCAAGAAAGCGCCAACTCAGTCTTGAGTTAGACCTTCCTCCCCTACCCATCAAAGAAGCAGTTCGCGATCGAGTTAAGCGAGAGAAGATCTCAAAGACCGCCAAGAAAGAGGACACCCCCGTGAAAAAGGAAAAGACTGTTCCCACTAAGAAAAAGGTCTCCTCTCGTGTGCAGCGCAACCGTCGAATCGCAGCTCTTCTTGCTGTTGTCCTAGGAATAACTACTTGGTATGTGTTCATCGGGCCTGGTTCGAGAGTTGTAGTTCCTTCTCTTGCAGGGATGACAACCAAAGAAGCAAAGGCAGAGCTAGAGGATCTTGGGCTTAATCTCGATATTGCAGAAGAGGAATTCAGCGAAGATATTCCAGAAGGCAAAGTCATTTCATCAAACCCTGCAGGCGGTGGTCGAGTTAGTCCTGCTGGCACGGTTGAGGTGACAATCTCGCGCGGTAAAGAGCGTTATGCAGTTCCCAATTTACAAGGATTGAAATTAGATGTTGCCGAAGGTCTCATTAAAGAGAACAAACTTGTGGTTGGTAAAGTAATCGAAGAGTTCTCCAACGAAATCCCCAAAGGTTTCATCATGCGCTCTGCACCTGCTGCCGGAGAACGAATCAAGCGTGATAGCCAAATAGAGATAATTGTTTCGAAAGGTATCGAGCAGATTGGTGTTGCTGATTACAAAGCCAAGAGCGGAGAGCAAGCACTAAACGAGCTGACAGAAGCAGGTTTTGAAGTCGAGATAAAGTATGTCTTCAGTGAGGACTTGCCTATCGGTGCTGTCATTAGTCAGACCCCTGGAGCAGGAGATATGGATAAAGGAAGTAAAGTCACTCTGCTCGTTTCAAAGGGCTCCGAATATGTCTTCATCCCCAATATCTTTTCACTAGCTGAGGCAAAGGCCGTCGCTGCTCTCAAAGACCTTGATCTCAAAGTTGTTGTGAAGAAGGTCGGAAACAAGAAGGTTAAGGTCGTCACCAATGTGACGCCAAAAGTTGGAGCAAAGGTCAAACGTGGCTCTACTGTGACTATCACTGTAGGGTGACGCGGTGCCAAAGCAGAAAGTTCCAACACCTGGGCGACCACGTCTCGGCGCCCATGTGCCCACTTCCGGGGGTATGGCTAAACGATCAATTGAATATGCTGAAGCGATTAAGGCTGAGGCAATTCAAGTTTTTGCTTCGAATCCGCGTGGCTGGGCGATGCCGGAAGCAAACAAGGATGCCGATCTCGCCTTTGTCGAGAAAGCTCGAGCACTTGATATCGAAACATATGTTCACGCTCCCTTTCTCATCAATCTTGGTTCGCCAACCGAAGGAACATATAAAAATTCTCTTGCCTCAACAGAATATTCATTACGACGCGGGCGTGAGATAAGCGCTCTCGGAGTCGTAATACACACTGGCTCTGCGGTTGACGAAGGGCATGTGAAGCAAGCTTGGAAGCAGATTCACGACGGAATGATGCCAATTCTGGAGAAACTCACCGATGAGGATCCATGGTTACTCCTCGAACCAACTGCTGGACAAGGACAGTCACTAGTCAAGAAACTTGATGATCTCAAAAATTACTTTGATGCCCTTGAATGGCATCCCAAAGTGGGAGTCTGTCTAGACACATGCCATGTCTTTGCTGCGGGCCATGACATCAAATCAAAGGGCGGCATGACCAAGACAATTGATCTTCTTGTTGAAGTTGCAGGAGCAGAACGCATCCAACTAATCCACGCCAACGACTCAATGGATGTACTTGGCTCTCTCAAGGATAGACATCAGAATCTTGGCGATGGTGAGATTGGCGTTAAACCATTTGAAGAATTGATTGCTCATCCGGCCATCGCTAACGCTCCGTTGATTTTGGAGACGCCCGGAGAAGAACCAGAACATGGTCGAGAAGTCGCTTTATTACGGAAGATGAGGGACAAATAGTGCAGATGAAACTTGCTCCATGGGCGCTCCTTGCTGTCGCTGCAATGTGGGGAATCTCTTTCGTCTGGATGAAGGACATCCTTGATCAACAAGATGTCTATAGTTTTTTGACTTCACGTTTTCTTGTCGCAGCCCTTGCGATGATTGCTCTTAATCCCAAAGTCTTACGTCATTTCACCAAGGAACTCATTTTCAAGGGCCTCATAATCGGCATGGCTCTAGGCTCTGGATATATCTTCCAGACCCTTGGTCTTGAGAGAACTACACCTGCGATCACAGGCTTCATCACTGGTCTATATGTGGTTTTCACACCTTTGATTGCCTCAGTCTTTTTGAAGGAGAGACTTACTCTTGCAATGTGGGGATATATCGCACTTGCCGTGATCGGATTGGCCGTTCTCTCTGTTGATGGATGGAGTATTGGCCTCGGAGAAGCTTTTGTTCTTATCTCTGCCGTGCTCTTCGCAATTCACATTATTTTGCTTGGGTCATGGAGTAAGAAGTTTGATGCATACGCCCTTACCGTCATGCAGCTCATTGGTTGTGCAATCCTCTCTGCGATTCCAGCATCCATCAATGGTTTCGTTGCTCCCCCAGATATGCAGGTTTGGTGGGTTGTCATCTTTACGGCGATTTTCGCTACAGCATTCGCTTTTGTTATTCAGACTTGGTCACAGGCGAGAATCTCTACAACAAAGGTGGCTGTAATTCTCACAATGGAGGTCGTCTTTGCTGCGCTCTTCTCCTTCATGTATGGGATGGAACCCTTCACGCTCCGATTGGCAATCGGTGGAACTTTGGTATTGATTGCGATGCTCGCAATCGTCCAGCCCAGAGTTTCGTCTTCGGTCAATTCCTGACACTATTGCGTCATGACAAGCTCGTTTACGGTGATTGACCTTCGCTCGGATACAGTAACAAAGCCATCACCCGAGATGCGCAGCGCCATTGCAAACGCTCTCGTAGGCGATGATGTCTACAGCGATGATCCGACAGTTAATTCACTAGAAGAACGGGTTGCAGAACTCTTCGGGAAAGAATCAGCCCTCTTCACGCCCACTGGCTCACTTGCAAATCAATTAGCAATCCGAACGCTGGTGTCGCCCGGCGAGGAGTTAATATGCGAATCTAATTCTCATATCGCACGCGCAGAGCTCGGTGCAGCGGCTGTGTTTAGTGGAATTACAACTCGGACCTGGAGTGATAATCGCGGACTCCTGAGTGCTCACAACGCCATGAACCTTGCGCGCCCAAACTCTGGGCCTTATCTGGTTTCCACAACCGCCATTGCAGTCGAAAACACCCATAACTTTGGTGGTGGCACGGTCCAGCCAATTTCCGAAATTGCTGCACTTCGCAGCGCTAGTCAGCCCCATGGAATCGCGATGCATCTCGATGGTGCTCGTTTATGGAATGCTCATGTAGCAAGTGGAGTTTCCTTGAAAGAATACGGCTCCTACTTCGACACCATCAGCGTCTGTCTTTCGAAGGGACTTGGCGCACCCGTCGGATCTTTGATGATCTCGACGAGAGAACGAGTTTCGCGCGCGCGTGTTTGGCGTAAGCGTTATGGCGCAGGTATGAGACAGATCGGATTATTGGCAGCAGCCGGTCACTACGCTCTCGATCACAACATTCCGCTCTTGACTCAGGATCACATTCGCGCAAAGAAACTTGCATCCGCATGTCATCAGATTGCGCCTTCGTCTATCGACCCCACAACTGTTGAGACAAATATCGTTGGATTAGACCTTACCGGTTCAAAAATAGATGCGGCACAGTTTGCATCCCTCGCGCGAGAAAATGGGCTATGGCTGAGCGCGCTTGGACCAATGTACGTCAGGCTTGTGACTCATATGGATATCAATGATGAAGATATTGATAGAGCGTGTGAAATTCTCCAGAAATTATTGCAGAGCGCCTTCGTGGCGAAGTAGCCACTCTTTATATTTCAGACCGTACGCGTAATTTCCCAAAGCACCACCAGTCTTCACAACTCTGTGACAAGGAACTACGAGCGCAATGAGATTTCTCGCGCACGCGCTACCTGCTGCTCGAACTGCGTCCGGAGAACCTGATCGCTTAGCGAGATCGGCGTAACTCAAAGTTTTGCCTGGCGAAATCTTTCGCATTGACTTCCAGGCTGCTTGTGAGAATTTTTCTCCTGGTTGATCTACTTTGATGCCATCAATCGCTTGTAGATCGCCATCAAAGTAATCATCAATCAGTTCGGAAATAATCGGAATCTTGCTCACCCTTTTTATATCCAGTTCTTGATCAC
Source organism: Actinomycetota bacterium (assembly GCA_041161815.1). Classification (GTDB taxonomy): domain Bacteria; phylum Actinomycetota; class Actinomycetes; order Nanopelagicales; family Nanopelagicaceae; genus MAG-120802. The sequence goes on from JBEATV010000001.1 coordinate 26,589, forward strand.
TCTTTGATAGACCTTGCAAAAGTACCTCGTGCGTGGTGAACCCTGCCGCAACGAGAATATGTTCGCGCGAGATGATGGAGAGAGATCCGATGGGAGTTTTCTGTGTGGTACGCAGCATCACCCTTGAAGACTAATACTCAGGGCGAACTTTGGAAATAAAGGTGAACGATTTACTTTCGATCACGCAGCATCTCGGCTACCAAGAATGCTAGCTCGAGAGACTGAGTGTGGTTAAGGCGTGGGTCGCAGGCAGTCTCGTAGCGAGTTGCAAGGTCCTCGTGGGAAATCTCTTCTCCCCCTCCGACGCACTCAGTTACGTCATCCCCCGTAAGCTCGATATGAATTCCGCCCGGATGAGTTCCTAGCTTCTGGTGAACCTCGAAGAAGCCTTTGACTTCATCAAGAACATCATCAAACTTTCGGGTCTTGTATCCACTTGGCGCTTCATAGGTATTGCCATGCATAGGGTCGCAAACCCAGAGTATTTTTGCTCCAGATTTTGTGACTGCGTCAACGATGCCTGGCAAGACAGTTCTGATATTTCCTGCACCCATACGAGTGATGAAGGTCAGTCGCCCTGGCTCATTGTCGGGATTGAGCTCCTTGATCAAGGAAAGGGCGTCGTCCACGGTTGTCTTTGGACCAATCTTCACGCCGATCGGATTCTTGATCTTCTTTGCAAAATCTAAATGTGCACCATCGAGCTGACGGGTGCGTTCACCGATCCAAACAAAGTGTGCTGAGACGTCATATGGCAGCCCAGTGCGCGAATCAATTCTGGTGAGCGCTTTTTCGTATTCGAGGATGAGCGCTTCATGGCTCGAGTAAAAATCGACAGTCTTGAACTCCTCAGGGTTGATTCCCGCAGAGCGCATGAAATCAAGTGCGCGTCCAATCTCATTTGCCATCGCTTCGTATCGCGCGCCGATTCGTGAATCTTTAATGAAGCCTTTGTTCCACTCGTGCACCAATCTGAGGTCAGCAAATCCGCCCTGCGTGAATGCGCGAACTAGATTGAGTGTTGCAGATGAGGTGTTGTAGACCTTTACTAGTCGAGCTGGATTGGGTTGTCGCGCTTCCGGAGTGAACTCGAGGTCGTTGACTGCGTCGCCGCGATACGCGGGAAGAGTGACATCGCCTCTCTTTTCAAAATCATTGCTCCGTGGCTTTGCAAATTGACCTGCCATGCGACCGACTTTGATGACCGGAAGACTTGCGCCGTATTGCAGCACCGCTGCCATTTGAAGAATCGTCTTGATGCGATTGCGGATTGAGTCAGCGGTAGCAGCAGCGAAAGTTTCGGCGCAATCTCCACCCTGAAGCCAGAAGGCTTTTCCATCAGCAGCTTCGGCAATACGTGACTTGAGATTGTCACACTCGCCAGCAAATACCAGCGGAGGTAAGGATTTGAGTTCGGCAACCGCTCTTTCGAGAGCAATCTGATCAGGCCATGCCGGCTGTTGAGCAGCCTTCAACGATGCATCAAACAACTGATCTATGGACATGGGCTAAGGGTAGATAACTATTCGCGGTTGGCGCAGACCAATTAGCCGAAGAAGACTTCTGCTTCAGCCAAGAGGGCTGGATCAACAGTCTTGAGCTTCTCGGTAGCCGATGCGAGAGGAACTCGCGCAATCGAGGTTCCGTGCAGTGCAACCATCTTGCCCCAATCACCTTCGTGCGCCGCTGTGATGGCATGAAGACCGAAGCGGGTTGCTAAGACTCGATCGAATGCGGTCGGAGTTCCACCGCGTTGAATATGTCCGAGGATTGAGGTTCTGGCTTCTGTGCCTGTGCGCTTCTCAATCTCCTTAGCGAGCCATTCCCCGATTCCAGAGAGCTTCACATGGCCGAAAGCATCCAAGGTTGCATCCTTGGTGATGAGGTCGCCATCTTTAGGTAGCGCACCTTCTGCAACGACGATGATCGGCGCGTAAGACTGTTCGAAGCGAGACTCGACATACTTGCAGACTTTCTCAATATCAAAAGGAACTTCTGGGATCAGGATGCATGAAGCGCCACCTGCGAGTCCAGAGTGAAGCGCAATCCAACCAGCATGGCGGCCCATCACTTCAACGATGAGTGCACGGTGATGTGACTCAGCGGTGGTGTGTAGACGATCAATCGCCTCAACGGCGATGTTGACTGCAGTATCAAAGCCAAATGTGTAATCAGTATTGTTGAGATCGTTATCAATAGTCTTTGGTACGCCGATAACTTTCACTCCAAGTGCATCGAGTTTAGTTGCGACGCCAAGAGTGTCCTCGCCACCAATAGCGATCAAGGCATCGATATTCATCTTTGCAAGGTTCTCTTTAATGCGCTCGACACCATTTTCAATCTTGAATGGATTGGTGCGTGATGATCCGAGAATCGTTCCACCCCGAGGCAAAATTCCACGTGTGGCTGCGATGTTGAGCGGCATGGTCAAGCCCTCAAGTGGACCCTTCCAACCATCGCGGAAACCGATGAATTCATATCCGTACTCTTTTTCACCTTTGCGAACTACTGCACGAATTACTGCATTGAGTCCTGGGCAATCTCCGCCACCTGTGAGCACACCGAAACGCATATGAATAGTCTCCGATTAGAGTTATGGAATCCGGTCTACATTGACCGCGAGCACAGTCTACCGCATGCTCTTTTTCGCACTTTCTAGCGACTTACTGTGACGCCTTTTCCTACTACGACTATTCCGCCAGCCGAGACAGTGAAGCGCTCTCGATCGCGATCTAAGTCATATCCGATTGTGGCGCCTGCCTCGACAACAACGTTCTTATCCAAAATAGCATTCTTAATGCGCGCACCTTCGCCGATTCTTACGGATGGCATTAACACTGAACTGTCGACGGCCGCATCACGTCCAACCAGAACATCATAAGAGGCTACTGTTCTGCGTAATTCCCCGCCTGAAATGATTGAGCCCGCACCGACTACAGAGTCAAAAGCGATACCGCGTTCTGAGAATTTGGCAGGTGGTAGAGATGGCGGATTGGTGAGTATCGGCCATTGACGGTTATAGAGATTGAAGATCGGCAATGGAGAGACTAAATCCATATGTGCTTCGAAGTAAGAATCAATGGAGCCTACATCGCGCCAATACCCTTTATCGCGATCGGTTTCACCGGGAACTACGTTGTTTGCGAAGTCATAGACCTTTGCTAATCCAGCTTTGGTCATTGCTGGAATGATATTCCCGCCAATGTCGTGACGACTATCAACATCTTCCGAATCCAATATCAGAGCTTCTTCCATCGCATCTCTGCGGAAAATATAATTGCCCATGGAAACGAGAGCGAGATCTGGATGTCCAGGCATTGCAGGTGGATTCTCGGGCTTCTCGTGAAACGCCTTGATGGTGATTCCATCTTCGGCAAGTTCGATGACTCCGAACTCTGATGCCTCACTTCGTTTAACACGGATTGCAGCAACAGTTACACCTGCTCCAGTTTGGAGATGTTGTTGGTACATCTGATCGGGGTCCATGCGATAGACGTGATCGGCGCCAAAAACAATCACATGTTTTGGATTTTCGTCGTGAATGAGATTGAAGTTCTGCAGAATCGCATCAGCGCTTCCGGTGTACCACCGTGGGCCCAGTCTTTGTTGCGCCGGAACGGGAGTGACGTAGTTGCCAAGCAGATTCGACATTCGCCATGTTGTGGTGATGTGGCGATCAAGCGAATGAGATTTGTATTGAGTAAGTACTGCAATTCGCAAGAAACCCGCATTAACAAGATTAGATAGTACGAAATCTACGAGACGATATGAACCACCAAAGGGAACTGCTGGTTTTGCACGATCTGCTGTAAGTGGCATCAAGCGCTTACCTTCGCCGCCGGCAAGAACTATTCCTAACGGAAGATCTAAGCGCGCCATGCCCTAACGATACTCTTAGGGTGTGAGTAATAAACAGGTCAAAGTTGGCATGATTACTAAGGAATGGCCTCCTCACATTTATGGGGGCGCCGGGGTGCATGTGACCAACTTGGTTGCAGCCCTCAATCAGGACCCAGATCTCCACTCTGAAGTGCATTGCTTTGGTCCACAACGACCCAGCGCTCGAGGTTATGAAATCATTCAGGAGTTTGCCGGTATCAATCCTGCGCTTCAAGCGCTCCTCCTTGATTTCGACATTGCCAGAAATCTGTCTAGCGTCGATATCGCACACTCTCATACTTGGTATGCAAACTTCGCCGGATATCTTGCCTCAAAGATGTTTAACATTCCTCACGTTGCCACTGCTCACTCTCTAGAACCTCTTCGTCCTTGGAAAGCAGAACAGTTAGGCGGTGGGTATCAAATCTCATCATGGATAGAGAAATCTGCATTTGAAGATGCCGCCGCAATCATCGCTGTCAGTGACGGTATGCGCGCAGATGTTCTTCAGGCTTATCCCACAATTGATCCGACCAAAGTACACACAATTCGCAATGGCATTAATACTGAGAAATTCTCCCCAAACTTTGATTCGAGCGTTCTTGCCAAGTACAGAGTTCAAGGACCATATGCGCTATTTGTTGGTCGCATCACGCGCCAAAAGGGTTTGGCGCATTTGCTCCGCTCGTGGCGGCAAGTCTCTCCTGAGTATTCCTTAGTAGTTGCTGCAGGTAGTCCTGATGAACCAGCAATCGGTGCAGAAGTTGAAAATTTGATTGCAGAACTCTCCCGTGAGCGAAAGAACATCATCTGGATCAAAGAGATGTTGCCCCATGAAGAATTGACAGCACTACTCACTCAAGCACAGGCGTTTCTCTGTCCATCAATCTACGAGCCTTTAGGTATCGTCAATCTTGAAGCTATGGCTTGTGAGACCGCTGTTGTAGCTTCTCGCGTCGGTGGTATTCCAGAAGTAGTTGCAGAGGAAAACACTGGATTACTAGTGGATTACCACTCTGATGCGTCAAAATTCGAAGGTGAATTCGCAAGTGCCATTATGCGCGTCATGTCAGATACATCACTTGCAGAATCGCTCGGTAAATCAGGCAGAAAGCGTGCAATCAAGGAGTTTGGCTGGGATAAGGTTGCGGCTCAAACCACTGAGTTATATCGGAGCGTAATCCACTAAATGTCGCGAAAAGGCTGGGCGTTATTTGCCCTCGTAGGACTTCTATGGGGCGTCCCATATCTATTTATGAAAGTTGCAGTTGAAGAGCTCGCAACACCGGTCATCGTCTTCTCTCGACTCATCATCGGTGCCGCTGTTCTTGTGCCTCTGGCGATATTTCAAAAATCCATTAAGCACGCCATGAAGTATTGGAAGTACATCGCTTTATACGCCGTGCTAGAGATGGTTATTCCTTGGACCCTCATCACTAATGCTCAACGTGACTTATCCTCCGGAGTTGTTGCTCTCTTGGTCGCAACAGTTCCTATTTGGGCCACACTCTTTGCACACCACTCTGGAGACACAACAGCCGCACATCGCACGAGAGTCATCGGCATCGCTATCGGGTTAATTGGAATTGCATTCTTGGTGGGAATTGAATCACTGAACGATGTAGACAGCGCCATTGCTTTATTTCAAGTCTTGGTCGCCGCTCTGTCATATGCATGGGCTGTAAACATGATTACTCGCAAAGCGCCCGATGCTTCAGGCGTCGCTATCAATGGAATTGCTCTTGCAATCTCGAGTGTGATCTTTGCGCCATTTGCATTCACCCATCTTCCAGAACAAGCGCCCTCCACTGAAGCAATCTGGTCGACTATTGGACTGGGCGTGATCTGTACTGCCATTGCCTTCTGGGTGTTCTTTATCGTGCTTGATGAGATTGGTGCGGCACGAGCATCTCTTGTGGTCTACCCAAATACAGCGGTCGCAGTTCTTTTAGGAATTGTGTTGCTCAACGAAGAAATCACGCTAGCCATCATGATTGGACTGCCCTTAGTCTTGATTGGCTCTTACTTTGCCAGCCGTAGGCCCACAACACCGATTATCGCTGGATAAAACCCAGCTTCGTTAAAGCTTTGGCATCGCTCTGCCAATTGGGTAGTACTTTGACGTGCAATCCAAGAAAGACTTTGGCCTTTAATTTCTTCTCAATCTCCGCACGTGCAGCGGTTCCGACGGTCTTAAGCCGAGCGCCCTTTGCCCCAATGATGATGGCTTTCTGGCTATCCCTCTCAACAACGATGGATGCGTGAATATCAAAGAATGGACGCTCCTCCGGAGTCCGCTTCGCTCGTTCGGACATTTCATCGATAACGACTGCAATCGAGTGAGGAACTTCTTCAAAGACATCTTCTATTGCAGCTTCGCGAATGAGGTCGGCGATCTGAGTTTCAAGTTCTTGATCTGAGGTCATGTCTGCGGGATAGAAAGGTGGAGACTCAGGAGCGTACTTTGCCAGCAGATCCATCAACAACTGAACTTGATCATCAGTCTTTGCAGAGATAGGAACAACATCATCCCACTGGAATCCGGCTTGTTCGGCTAATTTACTTGCGGCCACTAACTGGGCGAGTACTTCGCTCTGCTTTGCCATATCTGTCATCGTGATTACACAGATCTTCTTGGCGCCCTTATGGGTTGCGACTTCTTCTGCAATAAAGAGATCGCCGGCACCAATCGCTTCTACGGCTGGGATACAGAGAACAATGGAGTCAACGGAGTCCATGCTCTCAGTCACCATAGTGTTGAGTGCGCCGCCGAGTAGCGTTTTTGGTTTGTGGACTCCTGGGGTATCAACCACGACAAGTTGGTAATCGGGACGAGTGACGATTCCACGAATCGCATTGCGGGTTGTGTTGGGGTGATGCGAGGTGATGACAACCTTTTCACCAACAAGGGCGTTCACTAAAGTGGATTTGCCGGTATTCGGCCGTCCTACAACAGCAACAAATGCAGATTTATGTGTCATCTAGGCAAAGGGTACTAGCAACTCAAGGGCGTCGGCGACTGATGTGACAATCTCCGCACACCTTTCTCCGATGAGTCGATGGCACCCTTCACTTGTCGGAGAGTTGATGGGACCAGGAACTGCCATCACAGTTCGAAGAATCTCGGCTGCATCACGAGCTGTGCGCAGTGAGCCGCTACGGAATGCAGCTTCAACAACCAGAGTTCCTTGAGATAGCGCGGCAATTATTCGATTCCGGGTCAGAAAACGTTCAGGGCGCGCACGTTCTTTGGGCATCACTTCAGAAATCAGCGCTCCAGACTCTGCAATCTCATTGAAAAGTCTCTCGTTTCCGGCTGGATAGTTGATTGAAACTCCTGAAGCTAGGACTGCGTATGTCACGCCTTCCGCAGCGATAGCTCCTCGATGCGCATGAGTATCAATTCCGTAAGCACCACCACTGACAACCGCCCAATCGCGATCTGCAAAACCTGATGCAAATTCACTTGCAACCCGGGCGCCATAAGTAGTCGGATTTCTTGTTCCAACAATTGCAACGCTCCGCTCTCGAATCTCTCCACCCTTAATTATTAGCCCGATGGGTGGAGCTAAAAGATCACCCATCGATACCGGCCATTCGCTTGATTCAGGGGTGATGAATCGTGCTCCCGATTCAACAATTTCTCTCTGCAGTACCTGAACATCGCCATCTATGAGGGTCTGTCGAATCCGTTCGGAAGATTTTCGAGCATTGGCATATTCTCCTTTGACTATTCGATTCAAGAGATCTTCTGCTCCGTGAAGAGATAACTCGTGCGTCCAAAAAGACGATCCACCTTCTATTGCACTAAAGAGTCTGAGCCTTGCTTCCATACTCACGATGCGCGATCCACATCAGAACGCAGTGTTAAAGCAACGTCGACTTCATTGACTCCGGGCGTACTCAGCCCTTGAAGATCGGTAATAGTCCAAGCTAGACGTAACAATTTATGAAATCCTCGAGCGGTAATCTCTTCGCGATCAATAAGTGTATGAAGAGTGCTCATTGCTTTCTGGTGAGCTCGATACTTTCCTCGTAACAACTCTGAGGGAATCTGTGAATTGAGTTCAAAGTTATCTTTCTGAAAACGTTCCTTGGCTGCAGACCGTGATCTCTCGACGCGCGCGCGAATCTCAGCGCTACTTTCTCGAACAGAAGAGTCAGCAAGAGCAGCTCGAGTAGGTGTTTCGACCCGCAATCGAAGATCGATCCGATCCAATAACGGTCCAGAGATTCGATTGAGATATCGGCGAACTTGAAGGGAAGAGCATTGGCATCCTCTTCCCTTTCCCGAAAATCGACCACACGGGCAAGGATTTGCAGCCAGAACCAAGATGAAGCGAGCCGGAAAACGTAAGGTTCCTACGGAGCGCGTTATTTCCACTACTCCAGACTCCAAAGGCTGGCGAAGTGAATCGAGAATTCCAGTAGCGCACTCAGGTGCTTCATCGATAAAGAGAACACCATGATGAGCAAGTGAACATGCACCAGGCTTAATGTTTCGCGCTCCTCCGCCAACCATCGCAACCGTCGTCGTTGTGTGATGAGGTGCAATGAATGGAGGAGTCTTGCTTATGAATGCGGTACTCGAGAAGTTTCCTGCAATCGAGTGAATGGCCGCGACTTCTCTTATGTGTGCATTACTGAGTCGCGGAAGAATTGTAGGAATCCGCTCGGCCAACATGGTCTTTCCGGTTCCGGGAGGCCCAATCATCAGTAGATGATGTCCCCCGGTCGCTGAGACTTCGAGACCGAACTTTGCCTCTTCTTGTCCTGCTACTTGTGACATATCGATAGAGCTTGCCTCGGCCGAAATTTCGAATAGAGGTGAGTCGAGTGCAATATGGTCGCCGCTGAGGATACTCAAAACCTGCGCTAGGTTTGAAGCTGGAAAAATCTCAATCTCATCTAAGAGATTAGCTTCGGTGAAATTCGCCGCTGGCACGATTGCACGTGTAATTCCATGTCGTGCGGCGGCAATTAACATGGGAAGGATTCCACGTATAGGACGCAGTAATCCCTCAAGCGAGAGTTCACCAATCAAGATCGTATTCTCGGAATTTTCTAATGGAACTTGTGAAGAGGCTGCAAGAATCGCAACGCTAATGGGGAGATCAAACCCCGAACCGCTCTTGGGTAGCCATGCCGGCGACATCGATACTGTGATTTTGTGTTGCGGCCACTGTTTACCTGAATTACTAATCGCAGAGCGAATTCGATCTCGAGATTCATTGAGAGTCGCATCAGGTAATCCCAATAGTTGGTAACTCGGCAATCCCGTGGTTATGTCTACCTCGATTTCAACTATTTCACCTTCTAAACCAAGCAGACTGACGGCTCTAGTTACCGCAACGCTCATGAGATACCGATTCGATAGTCAATAGTTATCTCTCCGGATCGTCCGAGCAGAATCCCCGCAACATCAATGCGATATGGCCACCCAAGTCTTTGGTGTGTGGCTAGCCAGGCGAGGGCAAGGCGCTGAATTCGATGAAGCTTCGCAGCAGTAATTGACTCGAGAGGATCGCCGTACGCGGCCGAAGTTCGCGTTTTCACTTCAATAAATACAATCTCTTTGTCAGGCGATAGCGCTACTACATCTAATTCCCCTTCTCTTATTCTCCAATTGCGATCGAGAATTTGATAGCCACGTTCGGTGAGATACCTAGCGGTGAAATTCTCCCCCGTTGTTCCCGTGACAGATGCGCGCTCATTCAAAGCCATTGCTGGAAAATAGGGCGGGCAGCTCTGATCTGAACTACTGGGTAATCAATCTGTGCGTAAAACTAATTGTTGATGAGGGCAGCTATATTGGAATAGGAGCGACGATGAATCTCGGTTACTCCCAGAGAGCGCAGAGCCGCCTCATGCGAACGAGTGACATAGCCTTTATGTGCGTTAAGTCCATAGCCCGGATAGCGTTGATCTAGTTGGTCCATGACTCGATCACGATGGACTTTTGCAAGAATTGAGGCAGCTGAAATAGAAATCGCAACTTGATCGCCCTTCCAGACCGCCAATGAAGGGCTTGGTAGTCCATCAATCACATATCCATCTGTTAGAACATACTCCGGATTAATCTGTAGCGCGTTGATTGCGCGACGCATCCCCTCCAGATTTGATTTATGGAGGCCAATCTCATCAATCTCTTGCGGGGTGATTTCAATAATCGAGTAGCTCTGTGATTGATCGATGATGATTTGAAAGAGGCTTTCTCTTTTCTTCGGTGATAACTCTTTCGAATCACGGACCTCAGATAATTCTGGGGCGCTGATATCTTTGAGAATAACCGCAGCAACAACGAGTGGACCAGCGCATGCGCCTCGGCCCGCCTCATCCACGCCCGCGATATTGCTTATTCCTGCAGCAATAAGGCGTGATTCAATCATGGTCGAGCCTTACGGAGATTTTTTCACCGGAATCTTAGAGAGGTCTTCGCCGACCTCAAGGATTCCAGCGTTCTTTAGTGGCCAGATGACAAAAACTGCTCGTCCAGTAACTTTGTCGAGCGGGACCATTCCTTTGTTGGGATCGTCAGTATGAAAACGAGAGTCTGCGCTTGCACCACGATGATCGCCCATAACCCAGATAAAGTCTTGAGGGACTGTCACATCAAAGTTTGAGTCAGATGCTTTATCGCCAGGATAGATATAGGGCTCTTTGAGAGCAATGCCATTAACTTCGATTTTTCCATCAGCGTTACAACACACGACGCGATCCCCGCCTACGCCAATCACGCGCTTAATCAGATATTGCTTTGAAGGATCAGGAAGAACTCCCACAAAAACCAGAGTATCCCGGACTACTTTAGAAAGTCCTGTGGACTCGTCATAAGGAGCAGAGAGCCAATTAGCTGGATCTCTGAAGACAACTACTTCCCCACGTTTGATATCGCTAAAGAGCGCGCCGAATTTGTTGACACCAACTCTGTCATTGACAAGGAGTGTGTTCTCCATAGAGCCTGAAGGGATATAGAAAAACTGAATGAGGAAAGTCTTAACAATGATGGATAGAACGAGCGCCGAAACTAGGAGAATCGGAAGTTCGCGAAGGCTAGTGCCTTTCGCTTTAGGTGACATAACTAGACGACGCGAAGGTCGACTTTATGCCTTGGTTTCGTCTGAAGTAGCTTCCGGAGTTGTTTCTTCGACTGCAGCTTCTTGAGCTACTGGAGTTTCTTCTACAACTTCAGCAACAACTTCTGGGGCTGCAGGTGTTTCAACAACTGGTGTTTCGACGACTGGAGCGGCATAGACAGTCTCTAGATCATCAGCGCTACGGCGCTCACGAATCTTGGCTGCTTTGCCACGGAGATCGCGGAGGTAATACAACTTAGCGCGACGAACTTCGCCACGACGAACGAGTTCGATTTTTTCGATTACGGGTGCGTGGACTGGGAAAATTCTCTCGACGCCTACACCGTATGAAATCTTACGAATTGTGAAAGTCTCACGGACGCCAGAACCCTGACGTGCAATGACGAGACCCTGGAATACCTGGATACGGCTCTTGTTACCTTCGATAACGCGGACGTGAACCTTGAGTTCATCGCCGGGACGGAAATTAGGTAGGTCCTTACGAAGGGAGACGGCATCAACCGCATCAAGCACGTTCATGATTTGTCCTAACAATTAGTCTTCACACTCAGGTCTAACGATCGAGGGGTATCTTGCCACACCAGGACCCGAAGCGCTAAATCGCGCTCGATGGACCCTATGTAGACCTGGCGCGGAACGGCCCAGACTAGAACGAGGGCCCGGCCTCAATCTGGGCGGTGAGGGCGGCATGAAGAGTTGGTCCAGCGGCAATCACCATATGTTTCTCGCCATTCCAGATGCCAGACTTCACTGAGATTTTTGCACCGGCTTCGGTGGCAATCAATCCAGCAGCTGCGTAATCCCATTCATTGACCCCAGCTTCAAAGTAAGCATCGAGAGATCCTGTTGCCACATGACAGATATCAACTGCGCATGCACCAAGTCGACGCAAGTCTCTAATTTGTGGCAACAAATCAGCGATCAACGCTGCTTGCACTTTGCGCTTTTCCAGATCATAAGCAAAACCAGAACCTACAAGTGCGCGATTGAGTGGCACCGGTTCGTTGCAGCGAATTGGGGCGCTGTTAAGAAAAGCGCCACCTCCACGTGATGCTTTCCATAAAGAATTAGTTGCTGGCGAATACACCACACCTACAAGTGGACCTTCTTGGTCTTTCACACCGATACTGACACACCATCCCGGAATGTCATAGAGATAGTTCACGGTTCCATCAATGGGATCTATAACCCAAGTAATTCCAGAAGAACTCTCTTTACTTGCTCCCTCTTCGCCAATCAAACCATCGTCTGGTCGGGCTGCAAGAATCTGACTAACAATCAATTTTTCGCTCTCGTGATCCATCTGAGTGGCAAAGTCAAAAACTCCACTCTTCTCGTCTAATTCAAATTTAGAGGGACGCTTCTTGAGCAACTCACCTGCATTAAGTGCGATTGTCTCGGCAAGTTTTAGTAAATCGCCAGTATTGGTCATTTGCCAATCTAATCACAACCGTCCAAAGCCAAGTACACTCGCAACATGCTTACCTCCTATAAACGGCTCTTTGCTGTGCCCGGAGGCTGGCGCTTCTCTTTTGCAGGATTTATTCTGCGTATGCCGATTTCGATGTTGTACCTAGCAATCGTTCTATTTGTTGTTGCTGAAACCGACTCATATGCACTAGCTGGTGCGCTCTCGATGATGGCATCTGTCGTATTAGCCATTGCGACGCCTCTATGGTCGCGGGCCGCAGATCAATTCGGCCAGAACCGAATCCTGTCCATCACGGCCCCCGTTCACATCATTTTCCTTGGGCTCTTCGTATATCTGGTTAAAAACGACGCCCCAACCTGGAGCTGGTTCCTGTGTGTCATCATCTTCGAAGCATTTGTTATCGGTTCTGGACAGATGGTCAGGCGTAGATGGATTCATGCCATAGGTGACGATCGCAAGTTGATTGATACTGCATATTCATTTGAAGCGCTGGTTGATGAAGTAATTTTCACGACTGGACCCGTTGTCGCAACCTTGATTGCTTCGTTCTTCTTCCCGTCCGCCGCAATCTTTGCTGCCATGGGTTTCTTGATTGTGGGAGCGCTCTTCTTCCTCTCGCAGAGAAGTACTCAACCTCCAGCTCATCCTCGCGAACCCGGTGATGATCACACTCTTCTCATTCGAGATCGTTTTATCCAAGCGCTCTTTATTCCCATGATGATGGTTGGATCATTTTTTAGCGCAACAGGACTAGTCATCGTTGGTTATTCAGATGAATTTGGAGTCCGCGAATACAGTGGATTCTTCGTCGCAATCTGGTCATTCAGCTCAGGAATCTCAGCTTTCATCAGCGGTTCGATTCACTGGAAGATGAATGAAGCGCGCAGATTCGTGTATTCAGTCGGTGCTCTTGTGATTCTTACTCTGCCAATCTTCCTCGCTGCTCAATTATTTGAAGGAAATCTCTTTGTCATGGCAGTTGCACTATTCATCAATGGACTAGCCATCGCGCCTCTGTTGACGGCTGGTCTCTCAGTCGCTGAACGTTCAGTAAGCGAGAAGAGAACTACTGAAGTCTTGGCATGGGCTATTGCGGCGCTCAATCTAGGTGGAGCGATACCAACAGCAATTACGGGATACATCATTGACACATACGGCTCGACTGTCGCATTTATTGTGCCGCTAGCCTGTATAACACTCGCACTTTTGTCATTACTTCCATTCCTGAGATTATGGAAGCAGAAAGTGGTCCAAATCCACGCATAAGTTCCCCAACTTATATGGCACTCTGTGGCAATCTTTACCCGTGACCGAATTACGAGTTGTGGGACGTTCTGACGATGGCGAAAGTCTTGAGCTCACTGATCTCGAAGGAAATAAATTCTCCCTTCGCGTGAGTGACTCTCTCCGCGCTACCGTCAACGAAAGACGTCTTACTCCAGTCGTGGAGAAGGCTCCTCAATTTTCGATCAAAGAAATTCAATCTCGCCTTAGAGCTGGCGAGAGTTATGCCGAAGTCTCACGGATCTCCGGACTCTCGCTGGAAAAAATTGAGAGATACGCCAGCCCGATTTTGCAAGAGCGTGCATGGATAATTGAGCAAGCAGAGAAAGCATCACCTAAAGGAACTTCACTTCCGCTCTCTGAGTTAGTTATTCACCGTTTAGCGCCTCGCGGTGTAAACATGAATCAAATCTCATGGAACACATGGCGACTTGATGATGGAACGTGGCATTTAGTCTTGAGTTATCCATCGCGTGAAGGTCAATCCGAAGCAACATGGGTTTTTGACTCCAGCAAGAGAACTCTTACCTCAAAGGATGATGGTGCGCGCTGGATTAATGGAGAAGAGATTCCAACCAAGCAACCTCCTCGCCCCGATCGCATGAGTGATCACGGAGTTCTCTTTCCAGTTGAAGGCGAGACTCCTCAACCTCCGAGACTTGTCGCAGTACGTACTGCTCCCGTAAGCGGAGATAGCGCCGTAGAAGACGCTCCAGAAACTAAAGAGATCACACCAGATGCCAAAAAAGATGGTGTGACCCGTCGAATCTCAATCCCATCATGGGATGACATCATGTTTGGCAGGAGCAAGAAGAAAGAAGATGAGGAAGAAGAGAGCTAAATTCTCTGTGACAGTAACGGAATTTCAACCTCAGATCTAGTAACTCCCCCGTGGTGCCCCACCATCGAAAGTTGTAGTTCTTCGCGAGACTGCTCAACCAATATCAATTCACCCTGAGCGATTGCAATGAGATCACCAATACGTTCTGCGCTCTTTTCGGAGACAGAGTTACCAAACAAATTCTCATTCAGAGCTTCTTCCCGCGAATAGAGAATTACTCTCTCACCAAAGTATTCTTGCCATTGAGACTTGGTCTCTTCTAACGAGCCCTCTTGCAGGTATAGATAGCGCACACGCGGTTCGCCTCCAAGTAAATTCACATTCTTCAGCAGGTCATTTTCTTTCCCAAGAACGCAGAAATCTCCCCGATTAATCATTCCGTGATCTGAAGTGACCCAGAGACGAGATCCTTGCGGAAGTCGTTCGATCAGCTTGGTAATAAGGTCAGCTGCTTTGAACATTGCTGCATGGAATCTATCTGAGCCAAAACCACTTCGATGTGAAGCATCATCTACATCGTTGATATAGACATAGGCAAAAGATCTCTCTTGCGACAAAGCAGCTGCAGCTTGAGAAACCATTTCGTCAGTGACATTCACGCCGCAATATCTTGCGCCACGAAGTGCTGCTCGAGTAAAGCCTGTCTCTTCATAACGTTTCGCAGCGATATGAGAAACCTTGATTCCCTCTTGGACTGCGCGTTCAAAGAGGGTCTTTTCTGATTGCCAGATATATGGATCGACTCTCTCGTCCCACTTCAATGCATTTAGCAATCTCTCTGGCGTTCCGCTATGTGGCACACGCATGGTGTACCCGACCATTCCATGCACTCCAACATCTAAACCTGTTCCAAAGGAGGTAAGGCTGGTGGATGTCGTCGAAGGAAATGTCGCACTGAGCATCGCGTGCGCTTTCATCTGTGAGAAAACAGGAAGATCTTTTGCGCAAAGCTCTATGGCATTCACGCCCATGCCATCAACAAGCAGTACGCACTCACGTTGGGCAGCATTAGCTTCAATTCCCAGCACATTGCTAGTTTGTGACAAACCAAGTGTGGCGAAGATCGATTGTGATAAGTCTGAGAGCAAGTGGGCCACGTAGGTATCTTTCCAGTAATCTTCCCTCTTATGTTCCGCTACTCGAGCGAAGTCCACGATGCTTTGGCCCAGAAGAAACCTCTCGTCGCTCTTGAATCCACGATTATCAGCCACGGATTGCCGCGGCCCCGAAACATGGAAGTTGCTGCTGAAGTAGAAGCTATTGTGCGTAACAATGGCGCAATTCCAGCCACCATCGCAATCATTGATGGATTAATCCATGTTGGACTTGAAAAAGAAGAGCTGCACAGAATCGCAACCGATCAATCCATACTCAAAGCTTCCATTCGTGATCTTGCAACAATCTCAGCAAAGAAACTCAGCGCCGCAACTACGGTAGCTGCAACGTCACACATTGCCCATGCTGCTGGAATTTCCTTCTTTGCTACTGGTGGTCTGGGTGGCGTGCACCGAGGAGCACAAGAGACATGGGATGAATCAGCTGATCTGCATTCTCTGGCCACAATCCCAGTCCTCGTTGTCAGTGCTGGAGCGAAATCAATCCTTGATGTGCCCGCAACTCTCGAGCGTCTCGAAACACTCTCTGTCCCTATCGTTGGCTTTAAGACAACCCGTTTCCCAGGTTTTTATCTCGCGGACTCCGGTTTTGATATTGAATATCGAGCAGACTCTCCCGAAGAAGTTGCGGCAATTTGGAACGCTCGCACACTCGTTAAGACTTCTCACTCAGGAATGGTGGTCGCAAACCCCGTCATCAATCAGATGGATGTGACACTCCACGAAACAACTTTGCGAAACGGTTTAGCAGCATCAGATGCCGCAGGCATCAAAGGCAAAGCTGTCACTCCATTCTTGCTTGACTACTTCCACAGCAACACTAATGGTGAGTCATTACGGGTGAATATCGAAATCATCAAAGCCAACGCGGCGCTCGCAGCACGCATCGCAGTTGCTGCGAACTAGGTCTAGGGTCCAAAACCAGATGCCTCGCATTCTCTGTATCGGCGATGCGATGCTTGATGTCCTGGTACTCATTGACTCTGACATTCACTATGGCAGCGATACTCCATCGCGTATCACCACCCATGGTGGAGGCGCAGCCGCAAACACGGCGACATGGATGGCGCATCAAGGAAATCAGGTCTTTTTCGTCTCTCGAGTAGGAGATGATGCTGCTGGGCGCGCAGTCATATCTGAGTTGGATACGTGGAATATCGAACATAAGCAAATCCAGCAATCCGTAGGAAAAACTGGAGTCGTGGTTGTCATCGTTGACAAGACAGGACAACGCACAATGTTTCCGGATTCAGGCGCCAACTCTGGGCTCACCAGTGCAGATTTACCGAGCCTTAGCGGCTTTGATGCAGCTTTTCTCTCGGGTTATTCATTATTCAATCCTGAATCTACCGACGGAGTGGAAGGAATGATTTCTGCTATCAAAAGTGCAGGAATTCCTCTGATCTTCGACCCTGCTTCAGTTGGAACTATCTCTCATTTTGGACTTGAAAAAGCGCTCACCTATCTCAATCAAATGGATGTCATTCTTCCTAATGAAGAAGAGGCTCTCTTTTTAACTCAGACTTCTACTGTTGATGAAGCGCTCTCTCAATTGAACAAGTTCACCAAGACTGTGGTCATCAAACGTGGAGATAAAGGCGCTTATGGCGCCGCCGAATCACAACAACCAGTTGCAGCACCCACTTCCCCAGTCACTCCAATAGATACCACAGGTGCTGGCGATGCCTTTGCAGCAGCTTTTATTCCACGTTGGATCACGACTCGAGATCTTCAAGAATCAATGGCTGCCGGAAATGCTTTAGCACGAGAATGCGTCACAATTATTGGCGCTAGACCGAGCGTCAATCCCCAGTAATTTCACCATTCATTGGCAGAATCACGCCATGGCAAAAGCGGATTCATCCAAGAGCGCAAATGTAAGTGGCAAGAAGAAGGCCGTCGGTCCTAAGCCCGGAGAATTTCCTGGCAAGATCGTCGACATCGATGTCTCATCAGAGATGTCTGATTCTTTTCTTGAATACGCATATTCAGTTATTTACTCACGCGCATTGCCTGATGCTCGAGATGGTTTGAAGCCCGTTCATCGCAGAATCTTGCATCAGATGGCAGAGATGGGACTTCGTCCAGATAAAGGCCATGTTAAAAGCGCGCGAGTTGTTGGTGAAGTCATGGGCAAGTTGCACCCGCATGGCGATGGCGCAATTTATGACGCTCTCGTTCGCATGGCACAACATTTCTCCATGCGTCTTCCGTTAGTGGATGGCCATGGAAACTTTGGCTCTCTTGATGCTGGCCCTGCAGCAATGCGATACACCGAAGCGCGTCTTGCTAGTTCAGCGCTTCTCATGGTGGAAGAGGCGGATGAAGATACAGTCGATTTTGGTGCAAACTATGACGGCCAGATTATGGAGCCCTTAGTACTTCCTGCAGCTTTTCCTAACCTTCTCGTCAACGGTGCCACCGGTATCGCTGTCGGCATGGCAACCAATATGGCGCCGCACAATCTCGGCGAAGTAATCGCCGCTGCTAAACACCTGATCGAAAACCCCAATGCAACTCTCAAGCAACTCATGAAGTTCATTCCTGCGCCTGATTTTCCCACGGGTGGAAGTATTCTTGGCAAGGAAGGAATCCTTGATGCGTATCAGACTGGCAAAGGGGCCTTTAAAGTCCGTGCCAAAGTTGAAGTCGGTAAAGTCACTACTCGCAAGCAAGGCATCACCATCACGGAACTTCCCTTCAATATTGGACCAGAGAAAGTGGTCGAACGTATTAGCGATCTTGTGAAGGCAAAGAAGATCCAAGGAATATCAGACATTGTCGATCTCACCGATGGCCAATCAGGTACCCGCGTAGTTGTCGAAATCAAGAATGGTTTCGAACCTGACCAGGTCCTTGAGAACCTTTACAAGCTAACACCCCTTGAAGATCAGTTCTCTATCAATGCTGTTGCCTTGGTCAATGGCAAACCAAAGACTCTGGGCTTGAAGGAATTACTACAGGTCTTCGTTGATCATCGCATTGAAGTCGTCACTCGCCGTTCTAACTTCCGCAAAGATAAAGCCGCTGCTCGACTTAACTTAGTTGATGGCTTGCTCAAGGCGATTATCGATATAGATAAGGTTGTGAAAATCATTCGCAGCAGCGATGACGCAAGTGAAGCCAAGGAATCTCTCATTAAGTCCTTCAAACTCACTGACGAACAAGCCACCTACATCTTGGATATGCCTCTGCGCCGCCTAACAAAGATGTCAAAGATCGAGCTTGAAAGCGAGCAGAAAGAGCTCAAATCGACCATTGCTAAATTAACAGCGCTGCTCAAGAGCGATGAAGCGCTACGTAAACAAGTTTCAGATGAACTCAGTGAAGTAGCGACAAAGTACGCGACTCCACGACGTACATTGATTGCTTAAGCGTCGATTCTCTCGCGATCAATATCTGCTGTAGCTATAAAGTCTTTTCGCGGAGCGACTTCGTTACCCATTAATAGCTCGAACATCTTCTCTGCTTGAGCGGCATCCTTGATGGTGATGCGTCGAAGGGTGCGATGCTCCGGGTCCATAGTGGTCTCGCGGAGTTGATCAGCATCCATCTCGCCAAGGCCTTTGTAACGCTGTAAAGGTTCTTTCCAACGCTTACCCTGCTTCTTAAGATCTGCGAGCAACTTCTTCATCTCGTCATCAGAGTAGGTGTAATGAACCTCGCCCTTCTTACCTCCGCCACCCATGACTTCAATTCTGTGAAGTGGCGGGATGGCAGCAAATACTC
This sequence comes from Actinomycetota bacterium, assembly GCA_041161815.1. Lineage (GTDB taxonomy): Bacteria > Actinomycetota > Actinomycetes > Nanopelagicales > Nanopelagicaceae > MAG-120802. The sequence continues at coordinate 45,966 of JBEATV010000001.1, forward strand.
GCCCGTCATCAATCAGAGGTTTCATGTAGCGATAGAGCAAGGTCAACATGAGGCAACGAATGTGTGCGCCATCGACATCCGCGTCGGACATCAAAATGACTCGTCCATAGCGCGCATCATCAAGACTAAATGACTTTCCTGAACCCGCACCAATCACTTGAATGATTGCTGCACATTCTGCGTTGTCGAGCATCTGAGATAAAGATGCTTTTTGAACATTAAGAATCTTTCCTTTGAGAGGAAGAATCGCTTGATACTCAGAGTTTCGCGCGGCCTTCGTGGTGCCGAGAGCAGACTCACCTTCGACAATGAAAAGTTCTGTTCTTGAGACATCTTCAGAGCGACAATCTGAGAGCTTGGCAGGAAGTGAAGAACTTTCCAGAGCGTTCTTTCGACGCTGCAGTTCTTTATGGGTACGAGCCGAGATGCGAGTTCTGGAAGCATTAGCGACCTTCTCAAGAATCAGCAATCCGTTTGCTTTATCAATGCGCTTTGTTGTGGTGAAGAACTTCTTGAGTTCGTCCGAAACTACTTGTTGGACGATCTTGGTAACAGCCGGAGTGCCTAGAACTTCCTTGGTCTGTCCCTCAAACTGTGGTTCTTGCATGCGGACTGTGACGACCGCAGTTAAACCTTCGACGATGTCATCCTTAATGACATCTTGCTCGTTCTTCTTCAAGACTCCCTTAGCTCGGAGAAACTCATTAAAGGTTTTTGTCAGAGCGCGTTCAAATCCTTGTACGTGGGTTCCACCCTTAGGAGTGGTGATGATGTTGACGAAAGAGCGAACAGTCGTCTCGTAGCCATTGCCCCACTTCATCGCAATATCTACATCCATATCGCGTTCTACTTCTTTAGGCTCTAGGTGGCCCTTTTCATCAAGGACGGGAACGGTTTCCTGATAATGGCCAGTACCTGTAAGACGTATGACGTCTCCGACCGGCTCATCGGGTTGGATAAAGTGGCAGTACTCGGAAATTCCGCCTTTGTGGAAGAAAGTCTCGGTGCTCTTCTCTTTAGTGCGATTGTCATTAACAATTAAGGTGAGGCCAGGAACAAGATATGAGGTCTGGCGGGCGCGTGTGTAAATCTCTTCTAGATCATATTGTGCATCCTTAAGGAAGATCTGCTTATCAGACCACCACTTGATGCGAGTGCCAGTGATCTTGGTCGAAACTTTTCCAATAACTCGCAGTCCTGATTGTGGTTCAAAAGGCGCATTGGGACCGTCGCCATCAAAGACGCCAGCTACTCCTCGCTTAAATGACATCCAATAAATCTTTCCATCGCGATCAACTTCTACATCAAGGCGTGACGCAAGCGCGTTCACAACGGAAGCTCCAACGCCATGGAGGCCGCCTGTGGCTGCATATGAACCGCCGCCGAACTTTCCGCCGGCATGCAGTTTTGTCATCACTACTTCAACGCCTGTTAAACCAGTCTTGGGCTCTTTATCAACGGGAATGCCGCGGCCATCATCATGGACTTCGATGGAACCATCTTTTTCAAGATTAATCTCAATCTTCTTGCAATGGCCTGCAAGTGATTCATCAACTGCGTTATCGATAATTTCCCAGAGGCAGTGCATGAGCCCGCGACCATCGGTCGAGCCGATATACATTCCGGGACGCTTGCGAACCGCATCCAGACCTTCTAAAACTGAGAGGTCTTTTGCGGAATATGATTTCTCTACACTGCGATTATCAGTCTCGGCCACGATGCGCAAGGGTATCTACCTCAGTATTGAGCAGAGGGATTACGCGCCGAGAACGCTGGGAATTTGTCGATAATTTCACAGAAAGTGGCGAGAATTGAAAAAAAGTTCGATTTCAGCCTGCGGGGAATAAGTCAGAGGTGGTTTGATGTTCCACTAGAAGCAATTATTCACAAGGCAAGGAAGGCAGGCTCATCATGACCGAGAACGTTGTACTCGATACCACGCCACTTAACGCCCTTGACCGCTGTGATCGTTGTGGCGCACAAGCTTATGTGCGAGCAGTAATGGCAAATGGTTTCGAACTTCTCTTCTGCGGTCATCACGCCAAGAAGTATCAAGAGGGTCTAGCAACCGCCGCTAAGCGGATTGACGATGAGACTTCTCGCCTCAGCGAAGAATCAACGGCGCAATAATTCTTGAGACCATACTTGGTCTCCCAGTTCGCGCTTCTTCTTTATCTGCAATTCCACTGAGTTTAACTAAAGAATTAACACCGAGATATCGCAAAGGTTCTGGCTCCCATTTGCGAATCATCCGATTTACAAAGTGAAGTTGAGTAATCTCGCTCTCTTTTCCTGTAATGAGATGCGCCAAAATTCTTGCTGACAGATAACTCATCGTGACGCCATCGCCGGCATATCCACCCAAGCGTCCGAAACCGCTCGTGTGATTGTATTGAACATATGGCTCCCAATTCCGTGTAATGGCGACTGCGCCACCCCACGCGTGAGTGAAGGAGGTATTCCGCAATTGCGGGAACCAGGTTCGCGCCAAATCTCGAAGATGCGCGTGGACTGATGATGTCATTTCTTTCTCGAGCCTGAGCTTCGAGCCCAACGGATATGTAGCACCTCGGCCGCCAATTGCTAAACGATTATCAGCAGTGCGCTGTGCGTAATTGACCATATGTGCAGCTTCAGCGAAGGTAAAGCGAGTATCGGCACCAATCTCGCTCCAGATATCTTGTGAAATGGGCTCTGTTGCAACCATGAGCGAGTACAGCGGTATGAACTCTCGTCCAGGTTCGCCGAAAACCTCCGTTGCCTGAATAACTATTGGAGCCTTGATATACGAACTATTGACGAAAACTCCGTCATCTGACTTTGTTGCATAAGCACCTTCGATGAGATGCACACCTCTTCCAGATAGGAACTCCAACAGTCCTTGGAGAAGTCCATATGGATTCACCGTTGCACACTCTGAGTTAAAGAGAGCTCCTCGAGCATCAGCAACGCGGATCATCGCATCGAGTTCTGTGCGATCTTTCCAGCGATGCATCTCGTCTTCCGACAAACGCAGACGCTTCTCTTGGGCAGCATTACGTGCGAACATGAGGGTTCCGGACTTCACGAAATTGGCCCGCGGAGCGTACTTCTGGGCAAAACTTCCAATGTCATCAATGGAAGAAGTCAGAGCTGCGAAGAGTCTACTTGTGGCTTCGCTTCCGTATCTCTTCTCTAAAGTTGAGCGATAAACCGGATAATCAGATGAAGCCCATCCCCCGTTACGTCCACTTGCACCAAAACCAAATTGTTTTGCTTCAAAAATAGCAATCTTCAACGCAGGATTTAATTGCAGTAAGTGAAAAGCGCTCCAAAGACCTGAGAAGCCGCCACCGATGATTGCAACGTCGTACGAATCAACTAGTTCTGTTTTGAGATTTGATGTTGATACTTCACTCGCCCATAGCGAGTTATTCGGCTTGGAATCCTGCTTCGCGGTGTGAGCCATCGCAGAATGGTTTCTCTTTGGAGTGGCCGCAACGGCAGAGTGAGAAGTTCTCTTTTGTCTCGAGAACGTTGCCGTCTGCATCGACAAAGTCAGCAGCGCCAGTAACGCGGATCGAACCGTTTGGCTTCACATAAATCTTCGGACGTTCGGACATGAATTGACTCCCTATCTTGATTATGACTAGTCGAGGTAGTCGCGTAGTACTTGAGAACGCGATGGGTGGCGCAGTTTGGACATGGTCTTGGATTCGATCTGGCGGATACGTTCGCGGGTCACGCCGTAGACCTTGCCGATTTCATCGAGGGTCTTAGGTTGGCCATCAGTCAGGCCAAATCGCATCGCAACTACGCCTGCTTCACGCTCTGAGAGAGTGTCGAGAACTGAATGCAGCTGCTCTTGGAGCAAAGTAAAGGAGACAGCATCGGCAGGAACAATTGCTTCGGAATCTTCGATGAGGTCACCGAACTCTGAATCGCCCTCTTCACCGAGTGGAGTGTGAAGAGAAATCGGCTCACGGCCATACTTCTGAACTTCAACAACTTTCTCTGGTGTCATATCAAGTTCTTTAGCGAGCTCTTCTGGGGTCGGTTCGCGACCGAGATCTTGGAGCATCTGACGTTGAACGCGAGCAAGTTTGTTGATGACTTCGACCATATGTACCGGAATACGGATGGTTCGAGCCTGATCTGCCATGGCGCGAGTGATTGCCTGGCGAATCCACCATGTCGCGTAAGTCGAGAACTTATAGCCCTTGGTGTAATCGAACTTCTCTACAGCACGAATAAGACCAAGGTTTCCTTCTTGAATCAGATCAAGGAAGAGCATTCCGCGCCCCGTATAGCGCTTTGCAAGAGATACGACGAGACGGAGGTTAGCTTCCAGAAGATGGTTTTTTGCGCGCTTTCCATCTTCGGCAATCCACTCGAGCTCGCGCTTCAATGAACGCTCTAACTTATCGGCAGAATTCAAACGCTCTTCTGCAAAGAGGCCTGCTTCGATACGCATTGCAAGTTCAACTTCAAGTTCTGCATTGAGAAGCGCAACGCGACCAATCTGCTTGAGATAGTCCTTAACTGGGTCAGCGGTGGCGCCCGCAGTTAGAACGGTCTGTGCCGGAGCATCGTCTTCTTCGGAATCCTTGAGTGTGAACTCGCCCTCTTCTTGTTTCGCTTCTTCATTCAGGTTAACGACGCGAACATCAGATTGGGCTTCGGTTGATTCTTCGCCGGTGTCTGCAACTAACTTTTCGAGGTCTTCTAGTTCTACTTCTTCGAGTTCAACTTCTTCGCCATCAATCTTTTCGACAAGCTTTTTACCACCAGGTTTTGTTGTAGCGGTGCCGGCCGCAGCGATGACAGGTGTCGCAACTCCGGAAGAAGCCGCTTTCATCGCCTCTAATTCGGCTTTAGTTGGGAACCGTCGCGGACCTTTTTTCTCTTCAACTTTGGTTTTGCTTTCCTTCGCTACCTTGAGCGCTTCCAACTCTGCTTTGGTTGGGAAGAGGCGCGGACCTGCTTTCTTAACTGGCTTCTTTACAGCCTTCTTGACTACATTCTTGGCGCTCTTCTTTGCAGGAACGGCTTTTGTAGATTTCTTTGCTGGTGATTTGGCAGGACTCTTCTTGCTACTTGCGTTTTTGGGCGCACGCGATACAGGCACGAAATAGTCCTTTGCTTTGAGCTGACGACTTGTCAGAGTTACTTGCCAGCCACGGGGAATTGGCTATGGCTATATTATAAATTGTCCACAGGCTAGAACGCACATCCGAGCCTCTTTATGCCCTTCGGGCGTGGGCGCCGCTTATGACGGCGGCTAGCGCGCCTGATAAGAGCTCCAATCCTCCGTGAGCCTTGAGACTCTCATCCAGAAAGGTATCTGCCCGAGTCTCCATCATGATCGAATGGACCCGAGAGTCGTTTCGGTAGAACTTGAGGGGGACGTATGTCCCGGCATATGGCTCATTTTCATAACAGTCCCCTGATTTACTGAATTCAAGGTGAAAGAGCTCGGTTAGCCAATCCGGTGTATGGAACTCATCGGTGCCAATACACATCGCAGGTCGCCTCTGTCCGTGATTGACCGCGTTCTGATGCTGTCTAGCCCTATAAGAATGTACATCGATGATCAGTGCCGAACCCGTCCGTTCTAGAACTGTATCTACCAATTCACTTAGTGAACGTGCATATGGATGAAAGTAGCTCTCCAGTAATTGAGAAGAGTTAAAGCCTTCGGGACGCAATTGCTTTCCTGTGGAAGTTCTCTGATAGACCGCGCCCATGCCCACTTTGTTCATGATTTCTCGCTCATCTGGAAATCGTTCAGGATCAATCACAAAGCGAGACATTCGATTGATGAAGAACCAGGGTTGTGGGACGTTTGGCGCTAGCTTCTGAGCTGCTCTTTCTGCGATTCGATCAGTTAAAGTGTCAGTGATCTCATTTAATTCCTCTTCTAACTCAGAATCGCTCAGCAAGAGATGCGCTCTTACTTGCGGTGGAATCACACGTGACGAGTGTGGAACGTGCAGAATAACTGGAGATTGGTGCGAACCTTCGATTATCTCGAAACTGAGTTCGCTCACAAACGCCCAGCTTCATGTATCCGTCGAAGGAAATCCTTAGTTTCATCTCTCTGAGGTGCTTGAAGAATCATTTCGGGTTTACCCCATTCCAGAATTCTTCCGCGGTGCAAGAAGCAGACTTCATCAGCCACTTGCTTTGCAAATCCCATTTCATGTGTAGCTAACAACATGGTCATTCCATCTGCTTTGAGATCGCGCACCAGACTTAAGACCTCATTGACCAGCACAGGATCTAGGGCAGATGTAATCTCATCGAGAAGCAACATACGTGGATGCAGTGCTAGCGATCGGATAATCGCAACACGTTGTTGTTGGCCACCGCTCAGGCGATCTGGGTATTGATCAGCTTTGTCCTTGAGGCCAAAACGTTCTAGGAGTGAAAATGCCTCGGTGGTCGCTTGTTCTTCATCCATCCCTCGGGCGTGAATGGGAGCCAAAGTGATGTTTTCTAGGACAGATTTATGGGGAAAGAGATTGAAGGATTGAAATACCATTCCGAATTTTCGACGGACTTCATCTACGTTGGACTCGACGGCGGTGATCTCTTCCCCATCCAAGGTGATCTTTCCATCATCGATTTGTTCTAAAAGATTAATGCATCTCAATAAGGTTGACTTGCCAGATCCCGAAGCACCGATGAATACCGTCGCAGTATGTTCGGGCACAGAAAAAGAGATATCTTCGAGCACAACTTCTTTTCCAAATGCCTTTCGAACCTTCTCGACCTTCAGAATGTCGCTCATTAGGCGTTTCCTTGTGCGTTCTGTCTCTCAATTGACTTGCGAAGAGTTCGGTCAGTGAATCGCGTCAAAGGAATTGTCACAATAAGAAAGACGATTGCAGCCATGACATATGGGGTGTAATTGAAAGTTCGGCTACTTGCTATTTGAGCAGCTCTCACCGCATCAGTGACGCCCAAAATCGAGACTAAGCCTGTGTCCTTTATGAGGGCCACTAAGTCATTTAGAAGTGGCGGGGTTACTCGACGTAGCGCTTGAGGAAGAATCACGTGGCGCAGAGTTTGAAAGTGTGTGAGCCCTAAGGAGCGAGCTGCAGCTCTTTGGCTGGGATGTACTGTGAGAATTCCACTTCGGATTACTTCAGCAACGTATGCGGTATAGGTGATAACGACTGCAATTGTGCCGAGTATTAAGACGTTATTTGTCAGGCCTTGAATACGAAGAGCTGGGATTCCAAATCCGACCAGCAAAATGACGAGGAGCATCGGTATGCCGCGGAAGAGATCTACATAGATTGTTGCCAAGATGCGAAAAGGTGTCAGTGCTGGTGAGCGCGAGGTGCGTATCAGTGCGATTGTCAGGCCCAGGATGGCAACTGATGTACCTGCGATGATTGTCAAAACTACATTTGTTCCGAACCCCAAGATGATCTTCGGAAGAACTTCAACGCCGTAAGCCCAGGCAAAGAAAGTCTCAGATAATAATTTCCAACCTGGAGAGGTGACAATAACGAGTGCAAGAGAGCCTAAAACAAGCAGGCTCGAAACTCCGGCGACGATGGCATTGCGTTTGTTTCGATTCTTGCGCGCCAATCGGCGGGCTAATTCATGGCTACTGGGGGTCCAGTTTCCACCAAAGTCATAGGGCGCAACACCGTCGTTTTCCGCGGCGTTGCGCCCCATGATTCTTAACCTTCCTTAATCAGATTATCTAATCGCTACTTCAAGAATGGCGCACCAGCTGAAGCTGCTAGCCATTGTTCAGTAATCGCTGCGAGTGTTCCGTTATCGCGAATCGCATCGACTGCCTGAGTTACGCAAGAAGTGATTGGACTGTCCTTAGCAAGGAGAAGACCTGCACCTTCATCAGCTGATGCTGAATTCTCGAGCTGTCCAACGATGATTCCATTTGGAACCTCAACTGCAGAGAGATAGAAGGCTGTTGGTAGGTCAACTACAAGACCATCAATCTGACCATTCTTGAGAGCAGCGACTGCAGCCGCATTGTCGTTAAATACTTGTGGCTTTAGGCCAAGCTGATTCTCAATTGCATCAAGAGAAGTTGAGGCAACCGCTGCGCCAAGCTTTGGATTCTTTGCTTGGAGGTCAGCGATGCTTGTTACACCTTCGATTTTGCTGCCCTTGAAGGAGACGATTGATTGATTTGACTTGTAGTACGCGCTCGAGAAGTCAACAACTTTCTTGCGATCTTCAGTAATGGAGTACTGCTGGATGTTGAAGTCGAAATCCTTTGGACCTGGTGCGATCGCTCCATCAAATGTGGTGCGGATCCACTTGACTTGAGACTGGTCATAGCCAAGTTGAGTTGCAACTGCATAGGCAACGGCAGCTTCAAAGCCCTCGCCTGATTCAGGAGCATCATTGAGGACCCATGGTTCATATGCTGGCTCTCCGGTTGCAATCGTGAGTACGCCTGCTTCAACTGTGGCGAGTGAATCTGGAGCACATGTTGTGCTCTCGCTGGTCGCACTGTTCTCATCAGATGATGAACATGCAGTCAGAACCAGAGCTGCAACAAGAAGTGGAATTACTTTAAGAAGTTTTTTCATTTCTAGCCTTTCGCAATAAATACGCTAAAGGCCTGGCAATAATTGTCAGACCCGCGCTTGCCGATGCACCGTGCAATCGACCAGGTCCTCACCCGGAGCACCCCACCGCGGTGGAGGGTTGCCGTCCAGTTAGCCGGGGCTTAATGCTGGAACTCGTGACCTACGGCGGACTCTAGAAAATTGAAACTAAATTGTCCACTTATGCGCATCTAGTCCGTGCGCGTCGGCGACAGCCGCATAGAAAACTCTTCCTTCATGAACATTTAGACCCTTGAGGAGCGCCGGGTCCTGAGCCAGCGCATCGCGCCACCCCTTATTTGCCAGGGCTAAGGCGTATGGAAGCGTGGCATTGGAGAGCGCATATGTTGAAGTGAAGGGCACAGCGCCGGGCATATTCGCGACGCAATAGAAGAGCGCATCATGGACTTTGTAGGTTGGATCAGCGTGAGTCGTGGGGCGAGAATCTTCAAAGCACCCACCTTGATCGATAGCGATATCAACCAAAACTGCGCCGGGCTTCATCTTCTTTACTAGTTCGTTGGTAATCAATTTTGGAGCTTTAGCGCCATGGACGAGCACGGCACCAATAACAAGATCAGCGCCCAAAGCTTGTTCTTCAATTTCATGAGTATTCGACATCAAAGTTTTTACAGTCCCATTGAAAATTTGGTCGATTTCGCCGAGACGTTTCTGATTGACATCAACAATGGTGACATCTGCACGCATACCTTGAGCGATTGTTGCTGCTGCAAGACCTGCTGTTCCGCCGCCAAGAACGAGAACTCTGCCTGGTCGAACTCCGGGAACGCCACCAAGAAGAACTCCTCGACCGCCCGCGCTCTTCTGGAGAGCTGCGGCACCAACCTGGGCTGCCATACGACCTGCAACTTCACTCATCGGGGCAAGAAGTGGCAATGCGCCGTTTACTTCCACTGTTTCGTAGGCAATCGCAGTAATACCGCTCTTAATCAATGCATCTGTGCAATCGCGCGAGGCTGCGAGGTGTAGATAGGTGAAAAGAACTTGTCCCGAACGCATCCGTGAATATTCGGCAGCAATCGGTTCTTTCACTTTTAGAACGAGGTCTGCCTTAGACCAGACTTCATCAGCGCTAGAAAGGATTGTTGCGCCTACTGTTCGATAGTCATCATCAGAGATTGCAGATCCAAGTCCAGCGGAGCTCTCGATCAAAACTGTGTGGCCGTGCTTTACGAATTCACGAACTCCAGCTGGGGTGATTGCAACGCGATATTCATTGTTTTTGATCTCTTTAGGAACACCAATGTTCATGCATTTATCGTACCTGAGAAGAGTGAGTCACAAATTCGAGGATGTAATTCGGCTCTCATCGCCGCGAAAGATTGGGGCGCCCAACCTGATGAGAAAACCTGGCGAAGCAAACCCGTCATTGCATAGTCAGGATCATCTACATCCGCACGATCGAGAGCCCGGTGAGCAAGCGCGCCATCTCCTCGCTCGTAAGCAACAGCCGCCAAGAGCGTTGCGACAGGAGCGACATAACCATCAGGGGCAATTTTCAACAGCCAACGCCATGCACTGAAATATGTATCGATGGTCTCTGAAGTGACGCTTCCTAATGCAAAGTCGCGAACTTGAAGATCAAGCAATCTCACAAGCACCAGAGCTACTAATTTCTTGTCTCGGCAGAGACCCTCTACAGCAAAATCTGCAATGAAATCAATGATGGCCTCTGCTCCTTGCCTTTGTAGCGGGATGGGATCTTCTTGGTCATTGATTACTTCCGTAGTGTGAATAAAGCCAAGGAGCTCGCCATCATCGGGGGTCGCTGCGATGGAATCAACCATCTCTTTCACACTTTCAAAAGGAATCGGCTTGCCTGCAGCCACTTGTTCTGCGGCGATTCGTGATTGTTCAAGTGCTGGCATTGGTGATCCTTCTGGTGGACAGCACTCACGATCTTCACAGATAAGGGAACGCCAACGTCCCGCATGCACAATCAGGGATTCTCGCAATGGAATCTGATTCTTATCGATTGCTTCAGTAATCGACTTAATCACCTCGGAGGACTCTGTACTTGAGTCCGGCAAGTAATACACGGCAATGACAGCCTCGGATTGGTGGCTTTGGAGATGACCCATGATGATATCTAGTTGCTCGGTATTGAGAGTTTCTGGAAAATCTATTCGCATCGCCATAGCAATGGAGTCATCCTTGAGGGTCATCAGGACGATGGAATCTTCTGGCTTAAATCCCACAAGAAAGGGAATGGCTGAAAGCAAGTCATACGGAGATGTAAGTGTTGTCATGGGCGAAGCATCGAGGCGCGAGATTCAACGATGGCTGAATGCAAAGAATCTGTTGATAACTAAGGGATGTAGGTTGTTCGGGCGGGACGCACTATGATGCTCTTGCTAACGCTCTGAGTGATTGCTCCATTTATTGGTGCGCTCAACGCTCCTGCTCGCCAGAAACCACTCCACTTGATTGTTAATGAAACATCCTTCTCCCCCGCGCTTGTGTAGGTGTTCTGTATCAAAGTCAAGGGATACGGCGCACCTGGTAATCGAGTGAGATGTGAATTACCGTCACCAAAGTCCCAAATAAATAGCGGTGTGAGGTGAATCGTTATCGGAACAGTTAAGACCACAATCACAGTGGTGAATTGAGACGGCGTATTTGTCATGAAATTAACTGGTTCACGAACTAACGCATCTCCCAAAGGCTGAGTGATAATGCGTCCCGTCGGAAGAAGTCGCGTTACTTGATCAGTGATTTGCGAACCGGAAATAGTTCGGACTCGAGGTTTGCGAGATATTGATGGCCTCGGCCGAGGTTGCGAGGTTATAACCGGGCGCGGTAACCACGGTATCCAGAGTTTGCGCGTCGTGGATGTAGCGCGCGGCTTGGGAGAACTTGTCTTCGAACTCCCATCCTTTCCTTTTTTCACAGTGATGATTATTTGATTTGAGCTCTGATCGGCAGAAACATCGATGCATGTATCGCCCTCGCATTGGGCAGAGGCATCACCCATCGTGCCAAGAAGTAGAGCCACGACCAGAATCAGAATTCTCATGGCGCGATGGTGAATGCCGCAAAGGCATCATGGAGGTGGAGGTTTGCAAGGGGTGGAAAAGATGAGGTTGTGGAGCTTTACTTTGTTGTGAATTGAGAGTTCAAACGCTTTAAAGAGTCTTTGACGACCGCTCCGTCGCTTGTGCGCCACAGAGGCGGCATCGAGTTCAACAGAATTGATCCATAGCGTTTATTGACGATTCGAGAATCGAGGATGGCAACGACTCCTCGGTCATCTATTGAGCGAATGAGGCGACCTGTCCCCTGCGCTAAAAGAAGAGCGGCGCGCGGTAAGGAAACCTGCATGAATCCAGAGCCACCCGCAGCATCGGCTTCAGCCGCGCGCGCAGACATCACAGGATCATCTGGCCGAGGGAAAGGAATGCGATCGATTGCAACCAATGTGCAGGATGGGCCAGGAACATCAACGCCCTGCCAGAGGCTCATAGTGCCGAGCAATATCGATGTGGGATCTGCGGCAAAGCGATCAACCAGGGATCCGACGCTATCGCCACGTCTTTGAGTGATGATGGAGATTGGGAGTTCAGCAAGTACTCGGCGCAGATGTTCATCAGCCATTTCAACCCCGCGCCATGATGAGAAGAGCGCAAGAGTTCTACCACCTGCTGCATCGATTAATTCACCGAGTTCGACGAGCGCTTCTTTACTTGGACCATCTCGACCAGGTTCTGGAAGTTGTTTAGGAAGGTAGAGCATTCCTTGATTTGCAAAGTCAAAGGGTGATCCCACATCAAGCATCTGCACATTGTTGGGGTCAACCTGCCAATCACTCTCTTCTTTGCCCTCATCTTCACTTGTCGTAGTTGAAAGAATTCCAAGGCTGCGTGCAATCGGATCAAAGCTTTTCCCAACCGTCAGAGTTGCACTGGTTGCAATTACGGGAGTCTGGGTAAAGAGGTTTTCACGCAATACATGTGACACAGCAAGGGGCGCTAAATAGAGTGTTGAGAAGGTGGGTTCGTACCAGAGCACCTGGCCTTCACCCATACGCATTAATTTCTGGGCAGTGGTCTTGATTTCATTGACCGCACCTTTGACTCGCGCGCGATCGGCCAAACTGTCGGGATCGACGATCTCGCTATCAGCGCTAATTGCAGCAATGACCGCTTCTGCTGCATCCTTAATTTTCCGCACTGGAGCTGCGAGCAGATCAGGAAGTTGATCAAGTTTCCTTTGTTCATCAGCGCGAGTTCTATATTCCTGGCCGTAATCATCCATCGCTTCTGCAAAGCCATCGGAGGCTTTCACAAAGCTTTCCGCTAGCTTTCCTGGCATGTGGCGGCGAACCATATTGGCAGCACGCGCGATTCGCCCAGAGGTGAGCTCTTCTGTCACTGCTTGAGTTGTGCGATCCATGAACTCATGGGCTTCATCAAGGATGATGGCATCGCGTTCAGGCAAAATGGGATGCGAGTCAACGACTTCAATCGCCAAGAGCGTGTGATTTGTTACCACGATATCGGCAGTCTGGGCTTTAGCTTTTGCGTTGACCGCAAAACATTCGCTACCAAAACGACATTCATCCGCGCCAACGCATTCACGACCTGATGTGGAATTCGCTAGCCATACGCGGCGGTCTACATCGGGAGCATCATCGCGATCTCCAGAGATTCCTGGCTTCTGGGCCCATTCACGTAATCGACGCGCATCTCTTTCTAGCCCGGAAATCTCAACAAGGAGTTCGCTATCAGCAGTGCCGTCGTCGGCATTCATTTTCTGTAGACAGAGATAGTTTCCGACGCCTTTGTACACAGCAAAGGAGATTGTTCGCCCTAACTCTTTTTCGAGAGCCTCTTTGACGCGAGGTAGATCGCGTTCGACAAGCTGTCGTTGAAGAGCAAGAGTTGCGGTAGCAACGAGAACGCGTTTGCCATGAACCAGAGCAGGAACGAGATAGGCAAGTGACTTGCCAGTACCGGTGCCTGCTTGAACCAAGAGATGATGTCGATCAGAGAGCGCGTTGGCGACCGCTTCGGCCATCTCGATCTGGCCTTCTCGTGGCGAGCCCTCAATAGCAAAGACCGCAGCGTTTAGGGCGCTGCGGACTTTGTCGATACTCATGGGTCTTACCTTAGTTCCAAAGTGGAACTCAGTAAGACGTTAGTTATTTCTTAGCTGCAACCTGAAGTAGATCCGCAACCTTCGCATACATAGCATGCGCCTGATGCGCGCATCTTGACGCCGCAGGTGACACAGAGTGGAGCATCTGATTTGATGCCCGCAATCTTCTCGAGGAGTTCAGTAGAAGAACCGATCTGTGTTGGAGCAGCTTCGATCTTTACTTCCACTGCTTTTGCGGGTGCGGCTTTCTTCTCGACAACGGGCGCTACTTGAGGAGCTGCAACTTCCTGAACCTGGGCATATTCGCCAGTTTCAAGAGCTTGCGCACGTTCTGCTGATGTATAGATTCCAAAAGCAGCGCGCTCTTCATATGGCAAGTAATCGAGTGCAAGGCGGCGGAAGATGTAATCCATCATCGACTGTGCCATGCGGATATCTGGATCATCAGTCATTCCAGCTGGCTCGAAGCGGGAGTTGGTGAACTTAGAAACATATGTTTCTAGTGGTACTCCGTATTGCAAGCCAATAGATACTGCGATTGAGAATGCATCCATGACTCCGGCAAGAGTTGAACCTTGCTTACCGAGCTTGAGGAAGATCTCTCCGAGTTGTCCATCTTCGTAAGTTCCGGCATTCATGTAACCCTCTGCGCCACCAACAGAGAATGAAGTGGTGCGTGATGGGCGTGACTTTGGAAGGCGCTTGCGAGTAGCGGGGGCTGGTGCAGAAGCTTCTGCGGCGCCATCCTGCTTTGCAGCTTTTCCGTCAGAGAGTGGTTGACCAACTTTGCAGTTGTCACGATAGACCGCGAGAGCCTTGAGGCCCATCTTCCAACCTTCGTAATAAACCTCTTCAACATCTTCAACAGTTGCATCAGATGGAAGGTTTACTGTCTTGGAGATTGCTCCGGAGAGGAATGGTTGGCAAGCAGCCATCATCCGAACGTGGCCCATTGGCGCGATTGAACGCGCACCAAGAGCGCAATCAAAGACGTCGTAATGTTCTGGCTTAAGACCAGGAGCATCGACTACGTGGCCATTTGCGGTGATGTACTCGACAATCGCTTCAATAGTTTCTTCGGTGTATCCGAGTTTACGGAGCGCTTGAGGAACTGTCTGGTTGACGATCTGAAGTGATCCGCCACCAACGAGTTTCTTGAACTTCACGAGTGAGAAATCAGGCTCGATACCGGTTGTATCGCAATCCATCATCAAACCAATTGTTCCTGTTGGGGCAAGAACTGAAGCCTGCGCGTTACGCCATCCGTTCTTCTCGCCGATCGAGAGGCAGGAATCCCATTGCTTATTAGCTTCGGTCCAGACATCACGATCAAGAGTCGAAACTGATTTGGCAGATAGAGAAGCCGCTTGGTGCTTCTTCATCACACGAGTGTGTGGCGCTGCATTTCGTGCGTAACCTTCGTAAGGACCGACGATGCCTGCGAGTTCTGCTGAGCGGCGATATGAAGTGCCGGTCATCAAGGATGTGATTGCACCAGCAAGAGCGCGTCCACCATCGGAGTCATAAGCAAGACCAGAAGCCATCAAGAGAGCTCCGAGGTTTGCGTAGCCGATACCGAGTTGGCGATATTTGCGAGTCGTGTCGCCAATTGCCTCTGTTGGGAAATCTGCAAAGCAGATTGAGATATCCATCGAAGTGATGATTATTTCTACTGCCTTAACGAAGTTCTTTGCATCAAAGGAGCCATCGCTCTTGAGGAACTTCATCAAGTTGAGAGAAGCAAGGTTGCAGGAAGAGTTATCAAGTGACATGTACTCAGAGCAAGGATTGGACGCGTTGATGCGGCCCGTCTCTGGGTTGGTGTGCCAATCGTTGATTGTGGTGTCGTACTGAATTCCTGGATCGGCGCATGCCCATGCAGCTTCTGCCATCTTACGGAAGAGCGCGCGAGCATCTACTTCTTCGATGACCTCGCCAGTTGAACGAGCGCGGAGGCCGTATTGAGTGCTGTTCTCATATGCGCGCATGAAATCGTCATTGACGCGGACTGAGTTATTGGCGTTCTGGTACTGGACAGAGATGATGTCTTTTCCGCCGAGATCCATATCGAATCCTGCATCGCGAAGTGCGCGAATTTTGTCTTCTTCACGGACTTTGGTTTCGATGAATTCTTCGATATCTGGATGATCAACATCAAGAACAACCATCTTCGCTGCACGGCGTGTAGCACCGCCTGATTTGATTGTTCCGGCTGAGGAGTCAGCGCCACGCATGAAGGAGACTGGTCCTGAGGCAGTTCCACCGGACTTGAGGAGTTCCTTGGATGAACGAATTCTGGAGAGATTGAGGCCAGCTCCTGATCCGCCTTTGAAAATCATGCCTTCTTCGCGGTACCAGTTAAGGATTGAATCCATAGTGTCATCAACAGAGAGAATGAAGCAGGCGGATACTTGCTGTGGCGCTGCTGTTCCGACGTTGAACCAGACTGGAGAGTTGAAAGAGAAGATCTGGTGCAAGAGCATATGGGTGAGTTCGTGCTCGAAGATTTCTGCATCTTGCGTGGTTGCAAAATATCCGTATTCCTTACCGGCCTTCACATATGTAAGAACTACGCGATCGATTACTTGCTTGAGTGACCATTCACGGTTGTCGTGACCGACTGCGCCACGGAAATATTTTGTGGTGACGATGGTGGATGCATTGACTGACCAGAAATCTGGATATTCAACGCCGCGTTGCTCGAAGACAACCTCGCCGGATTTCCAGTTGGTCTGTACTACATCTCGTCGCTCCCAGGTCACTAGGTCATACGGGTGTACTCCCGGAGTGCTAAATACGCGCTCAATAGTGAGGGCTTTTCCGAGCTTACCTTTTGCTGATGAGCGATTGATCACCGTGTCCGACATTCGAGTTTCTCCAGTTTCTTCTTGAAAATTTTTAATTGTGTTCTTCTTTTAACTTTTTTCTTATTAAGTTTTTTGCTCTATCTACTTATCGGACGCTTCATTTAAGTTGCGGGGATGCAACTTGAGAAATGCTTTCGGTAGTTTTTTCTGCTACTGATTTTTCAACTGGCAGAGCGCGGAGAAGTGCGATCTCGCCTTCGAAATCTTCAAGGGAGGAAAAGTTACGGTATACGGAGGCATAACGCAGGTAAGCCACCTCATCTAATTCTCGCAGTGGTGAGAGAATCGCCATACCGACTTCTTGAGCTTCAATCTCAGCCTGGCCTGTGGCGCGAAGGGTCTCTTCCACGCGTTGGGCCAAGAGCGCTAAATCATCGTCGTCGACTGGACGGTTCTGGCAGGCCTTGCGGACGCCATTGATGATCTTTTCGCGGCTGAAGGGTTCGGCCGCTCCACTTCGTTTGATAATGGAGAGGACAGCGGTTTCCGCAGTTGAGAAGCGAGAGCCACACTCGGTGCACTCACGACGGCGACGAATTGAGGTGCCCTCGTCAGTTGGACGCGAGTCAATGACTCGTGAGTCCTCATGTCGACAGAAGGGGCAATTCACGGCGTGTCGTCCTCTCAATACTGGGAAATTTCTGATTTTGGGTGTATCCGCGATTCGGCTTTGAACCACAACTTATGGAAGCCTATCGCAAAACAACCCCAATATCTAGGGGTAAGAGTAAAGCAGCGGTTGAGAGTTCCCGCAAATTGAAAGCCCCTTGAGCGTTACGGGCGTGTCGGGATGTAGATCTTCTGGCCGGCTTGGAGTTCTGGGGATTCAAGGCGATTGATCTCAACAATATCGGCCACAAGGGAGCGGCGGTCGCTGCCTGGGGCGATGGAGGCAGCTATAGACCAGAGGGTCTCTCCTGGCTTGACGCTGACCTTGATATACGGAGTTGGGATCGCGGTATCAGTCGAACCAGCGGTCGCACCAGTGATGGCGGCAAAGCCAGAGAGAAGCAGTATGGAGAGTGAAGTGATGACCGCCAACCTTGCAAGGAATCGACCACGGGGGGTTAGTCGAACGCGTGAATATGAGCGATTTACAGGGGTTTTTTCGCTTCTATGAACATCCTTGATAAGGGACGGATTGATGGCGATGGTCGTCATCTTCTCTCTCCAGTTACTTCTAGAGCAGATCATTGAGAGTGGGGATACTCTTCGAACGTCTGTTCTAAAACGAAAGGTACACCCCACCACCGACATCGGCAAGTTTTTTTAGAACATTTGTTTGATTTTTTCGTACCTTTGTTCTAACCTTCTCCTATGACCCCTAGCCCCAAGAATTCGCGCATCACAGAACTCCCCGATGGCCCCGTCGACGAGAACGGCCTGACCCCGCGTCAGACCAAGATCCTCCAGGCGATCAAGAGCGCCATGGAGATTAAGGGCTACCCGCCATCGATGCGTGAGATTGGTGAAGCCGCAGGACTCTCCTCTCCCTCCAGCGTGAAGTACCAACTCGAGGCTCTCGAAGAAAAAGGTTGGATTCGTCGTGATCCATCACGCGGTCGCGCTCTCGAAGTTCTCACTCCTGGTGATGATCGCTTTGAAGACATCAAGCCCGAGAAGACTCATAACGTTCCACTCGTTGGACGTATCGCTGCTGGTGGACCAATCCTTGCCGAACAGAATGTTGAAGAGCTCTTCCCACTTCCTGCATCTCTGGTTGGTGAAGGTGATCTCTTCATGCTCAAGGTCGTTGGTGACTCGATGATTGATGCCGCAATCTGCGATGGCGACTACGTTGTTATCCGCTCACAGAAAGATTGCAACAAAGGCCAGATCGTCGCAGCCATGATTGATGGTGAAGCGACCGTCAAGACCTTCACAAAGAAGGATGGCCACATCTGGTTGATGCCTGCGAATGAAGATTACGAACCAATCAATGGCGACTCAGCTGAGATCCTCGGCATCGTTACTGCTGTGCTGCGCTCGCTCTAATTCTTTACGCCTTAAACGATAACTTCTCTTAAGCCCGCAACCAAGCGATCAACATCATCGCGTGTGGAGTATGGAGCTAATCCTGCACGGAGGGCACCTGCATCACCCAAGCCAAGTTTGCGTGAAACTTCTAGAGCATAGAAGTTAGAAGCAGGTACATTCACTTTTTTCAGCGCCATCGCCTGATAGATATTTGAACTCTTATGGCCGGCAAATGAGAAATAAATCGTGGGTGTACGGTGCTTGGCGCGGCCATACAGAGTTACCCCCGGCAACGCCGCTACAGAGCTCTCCAGATACTCCATCAATTCATCTTCGTATTTTTCTAGCGCATTCATCGAGTTAACGATTCTTTCGCGCCGAGTCTCTCCGTCTCCTGGCGCCATCTCTGCAATGAAATCTATCGCTGCGATACAACCTGCCATGAGCTCATAGGGAAGCGTG
The DNA here is from genome assembly GCA_041161815.1 of Actinomycetota bacterium. Lineage (GTDB taxonomy): Bacteria > Actinomycetota > Actinomycetes > Nanopelagicales > Nanopelagicaceae > MAG-120802. The sequence continues at coordinate 64,966 of JBEATV010000001.1, forward strand.
CCGAATTCAAAGCGTTCTGGCACCACGTTGGTGGCTGGCAATAACTTGTCATTATTGAGCGTCTCGAGCAGCGCAGGAGATGCGGCCAGAGCTGCACAGTGAGGCCCCATTAATTTATAGAAGGAGAAACCAAAGAAATCTGCTCCAATCTCTTTAACGCTAATGGCCGCATGCGGAGTTAGGTGCACGCCGTCTACAAAGAAGAGCGCTCCGACTTTATGAACTGCGATACCAATTGCCTTCAAATCCGGACGAGTTCCGATTGTGTTTCCGGCGCCTGTTACTGCAACTAACTTTGTCTTAGGAGATAGAACTGCTTCAACTGCAGCGACCGTGAGTTCAGTTGTTTCAAGATCAATCTCTGCCCAGCGCACAGTTGCGCCTACTGCCTCTGCTGCCTGAATCCATGGCCGAATATTTGAATCATGATCGAGGCGAGATACGACTACTTCATCACCGGGGCCCCAATTCTTGGCCAAGGTGCGTGAGAAATCGTAAGTGAGCTGGGTCCATGAGCGACCATAAACAACTCCGCGTGGATCAACATCAATTAAGTCACCGACTGCTCGGCGAAAACCAACCACTATCTCTTCGGCATTTTTCTCAGACTCAGTAACGACGTTGCGATTAGAAATTGGTTTGGAGATTGCGTGAGCGATTGCATCGCCTACAACAGTGGGTACTTGACTTCCACCAGGGCCATCAAAGAAGGCAAGTCCAGTATTGAGGGAAGGAAAGTGAGAGCGGATCTTATTGACGTCGTAGGTCATGTGAGGCAGGTTATCAGCAGCGAACTGGTTAGGCCTACACTGAATACTTCTCTAGAGCATGCGCAAGAGAGCCATCAACCATTGCGTGCAGCGCTGTTCCTTCAGGTAAGTACTCTTCACTAAGAATTTCACCATTTTCATGGATTTTACTTACCAAGTCTCCCCTGTCATATGGCAAGACTGTGCGCACTTCAATGCGAGGGCGAGGCAGGCTCGCCTCAACAGCTCGAACTAATTCCTTTATGCCGGCGCCTGTATGGACTGAGATCGAATATGCATCTGGCTCTTGTCGCAGAATCTGCATGATTACATCTGGGTCTGCGATATCGGCCTTATTTATAGCGATAATTTCGGGGATTTTGGCGCCGCCAATTTCAGCAATGACTGCACGAACTGCTTTGATCTGACCTAGTGGATCGGAGTGCGCACCATCAACAACATGAACGATGACATCCGCGCCAGAAACTTCTTCTAGAGTTGACTTGAAAGCATCAATCAAATCGTGAGGTAGATGCTTCACAAATCCAACAGTGTCACTTAACGTATAGACGCGACCATCAGAAGTTTCAGAGCGGCGGACTGTGGGATCAAGGGTGGCGAAAAGGGCGTTCTGTACCAAGACGCCGGCGTTTGTGAGTCGGTTCAACAATGAAGATTTTCCCGCATTGGTATAGCCCGCAATCGCCACAGACGGAATCGAGTTGCGGCGCCGCTCTTGTCGTTTCGTGTCGCGCGCAGTTTTCATCTGATTGATCTCGCGACGCAACTTTGCCATTTTGTCACGGATGCGGCGGCGATCTACTTCAATTTTGGTTTCACCAGGTCCACGTCCACCGATACCGGCAGAGCGACCTGCTTGGCGCGAGAGCGAATCACCCCAACCACGAAGTCGTGGAAGCAAGTAGCTCATCTGCGCCAGTTCAACTTGCGCCTTACCCTCTTTGCTCTTGGCATGTTGGGCAAAGATGTCGAGAATCAGAACTGTTCGATCGACTACTTTGACCTTCACTCGATCTTCCAGATTTCGTAATTGAGAAGGGCTTAATTCTCCGTCACAGACCACGGTATCTGCTCCGGTTGACTTCACGATGGCCTTCAATTCATTTACTTTTCCTGAACCAATAAAGGTTGCGGGATCGGGCTTATCACGACGTTGAATGAGTGCATCAAGCACTGTCGAACCTGCTGTCTCTGCAAGAGCTGCGAGTTCTGCCATTGAATTCTCGGCATCTTTTGCACTTCCTTCGGTCCAAACGCCAATCAGAATGACTTGTTCTAAACGAAGCTGGCGGTACTCGGCTTCAGTGATGTCGGTAAGTTCAGTCGAGAGTCCCACCACGCGTCGCAGTGCTTGGCGATCACTTAACTCTTGTTGAGTAGCTTCAGATGAATCGGGGATGAAAATCTCGGAATCGTATTGCGCGGCTACATCACGACTTTCAGCAATGAGCGCATCGACCTCATCAGCCTCGCGCCGGTTATCCAAGAAACGGCTCCAAGTCATGCTCCGCCAAAAGTACTGCCGGGCCAGAGAGAGTTGCATTGGAGTGTGGATCGATATCTACAGTGAGTCTGCCTCCGGGCGGATTGATGATCCAACGCGCAGGAAGCTTCAAACCCTTTCGTGCGGTAGCAGCAAGAGCAACTGCGCATGTTCCCGTTCCACATGATCGAGTCTCGCCACTGCCTCTCTCGTGAACGCGCATTTTCAATTCGCCGTTCTCGAGGAACTCAACAAATTCAACATTGACGCCTTCGGGGTAGGAATCTTTAGGACGAACAACCGGCGGATGACTCAAGTCTCCGACATCGTCAATGGAATCGACGAAGACAACTGCGTGTGGATTGCCGACGTTGACGTTGTAACCGTTCCATACTCTTCCATTGTTGGCTGCAGTGATTTCACCATCGAGAATCTGAACTTGCCCCATATTGACTGCGATATCACCAGTATCTGGAACGCTGAGGTACTTTGCGCCGTCTCGAGTGAGAATCGAAAAGATTCCCGCAGGTTGGTGTCCCCTATCGACCAAGTACCGCGCCATGACACGAATACCGTTGCCACACATCTCGGCAATCGAACCGTCGGCGTTGCGGTAATCCATAAACCATTTGCCATCACGCTTAGTGATGCGAATAAGACCATCAGCGCCGATTCCTGTGGCGCGATTACAGATTGCTGCAGTCTGTTTTGAAGAGAGGTTATTTGCATCGAGCGGATCGAAAACTATGACAAAGTCATTCTCTGTTCCGTGGCCATATGTGCCCATCAATCCCGTGCTCATGTGCCTCGTATCGTAGTTGAGATGACTCGCTCGACAAGCTCTGCGATTGGCGCCTTCTTCACCCATGTGATGCGCTCGTCGCGTGAAAACCAGGTTTCTTGCCGACGGGCGTATTGGCGAGTAGCTCTCTTGGTCTCCTCTTTCGCCTCATCTTCTGTGAGTTCTCCTTGAGCAAACTTGATGATCTGGGCATAACCTAAAGCTGCTTGCGCAGTGCGCGCTTCCAGTAATCCGTCGCCCATAAGGTCGCGAACCTCGCGTACCAGCCCTCTCTCCCACATCCGTTCGACTCTCAGGTCGATTCGTTCGTGCAGGGTCTCACGCTCCATAACTAAACCAAATTGTTGTGCTTGCGGATACTTTGTACTGCCTACTCGTGGCAGGTTTGCGGTGTAAGGACGTCCTGTTAACTCAATTACTTCCAGCGCCCGAACAACGCGGCGGACATTCTCTTTTGGAATCGCTGCGGCGGCGGCCGGATCTAACTTTGCAAGGCGTTCATGCATGACATCAACGCCAAGTTCCTCTGCTTGGCGAGCAATCTTCTCTCTGACTTCAGGATCAGTGTCTGGGAAATTCAAGTCATCAAGGATTGCTTTGATGTATAGACCAGTACCTCCAACAACAATTGCTGGGATATTCTCTTCTAAAAGTTGATCAATGATTGAACGCGCATCTATCTGATACTGCGCAACCGATGCCTCTTGATTGACTGGCAAAACGTCGATGAGGTGGTGTGGGATTCCGCGACGTTCCTGAATCGTCAACTTCGCAGTTCCAATATCCATACCTTTGTAGAGTTGCATGGAGTCGGCATTGATTACATGGCCGCGCAATTCTTCAGCGAGCGCAACAGCAAGGTCGCTCTTGCCTGTGGCTGTAGCGCCACAAATGACAATCAGAGTCATTTTCCAGGGACGCTCTTAAGAGTTGGGATTCCTAACATAACGCCAGTTGATTCTGCTTCTCTCTTCCGTGCTTCGAAAGCCTCGCCACCTCGAGTGTGACGTATCGAGTTAGGTGAACCGTCACCCAAAATAAAGTGCGCTTTTGCGCCGCCGATTCTTACATCAGCGATATCACCAGGGCGTAACCCTGGAGCGCTATCGAAGTGAACTAATCTGAAATCGCGGCTCTTTCCACTTGCACGAGCGCCATCAAGATCGGTAACGAGAACTTCGACAGTTTTACCAATCATCTCCTCATTTACTGAGCGCGACAGGTCATTCTGATGATTGTGTAAGCGCGTGTATCGCTCAGCCACAATCTCGGCTGGGACTTGATCTGGCATCTCTGCTGCGGGAGTACCAGGGCGCTTGGAATACTGGAATGTATAGGCGGCCAAGAATCGAAGATCAGTACATGCTTGTATTGTTTCCTGGAAATCTTCCTCTGTTTCGCCAGGGAATCCCACGATGAGATCAGTTGTGATGGTGGCATGGGGCATCGTCTCTCTTACCTTGTCGATAATGCCTCTATAGCGCTCGATCCGATAAGAGCGGCGCATAGATTGCAGAATGCGATTTGAGCCAGATTGCAGCGGCATGTGTAGGTGTGGCATTACATTCGGAGTCTCTGCCATGGCTTCGATGACATCATCGGTGAAATCTCGAGGGTGCGGTGACATGAAACGAATTCGCTCAAGTCCCTCAACTTTTCCGCACTCTCGTAGCAATTTTGCGAAGGCGGTTCGGTCACCAAAGTCAACGCCATAAGCATTGACGTTCTGGCCTAAGAGAGTGATTTCGTTGACTCCATCAGCGACCAAGGTTCGAACTTCATCCAAAATATCTGCTGCAGGACGATCTTTTTCACGGCCACGCAGCGCTGGAACTATGCAGAAAGTGCAGGTGTTATTGCACCCAACGGAAACTGAGACCCATGCCGAAAATGCCGAATGACGTCGCGATGGAAGAGTTGAAGGGAAGTGTTCGAGAGCTTCCTTAATCTCAATCTGGGCGCTCTGTTCTACGCGCGCACGTTCGAGAAGGGTTGGAAGCGATCCCACATTGTGCGTTCCGAAGACCACATCAACATAAGGAGCCTTCTTTAGAATCGTGCCCTGATCTTTCTGGGCAAGACAGCCGCCGATAGCGATCTGCATATCTGGCTTTGACTTCTTGGTGGGCGCCAGAAAACTCAAATGTCCATATAACTTATTGTCGGCGTTCTCTCGTACTGCACAGGTGTTAAAAACTATGAGATCGGGATCTACGCCATCTTCTGCAGGTACATATCCAGCCGCATCAAGTGAACCAGCGATACGTTCAGAGTCATGAACGTTCATCTGGCATCCCAGAGTTTGAATCACATAGGTACGGCTCACATCGGCAATCGTACCTATCTGATTCAAGTCTCTGATTCAAGAGAAATTACGAGCGGGTAATGCCTAACTCAGTAAGAACTCGCGTGACGATATGGCCTGAGAAGCCTCGTCGCGATAGCGCACCATGCATACGTCGATAGGCAACCTCAGGGGCAAGGCTTCGAACAGAGCGAGCTTTACGTTCTGCGAACTGCATTGCATTGGCAAATTCTGAGTCGTCGGTGATATCGCTTGTGACCCACTCGATGATTTCGTCGGTGATTCCTTTAGAACGGAGTTCTCCGGCGATGATCCTGCGCGCAACTTTTTTAGTGCGTTGGCGCGATTCACTCCAGTATCGAGCGAACTCATAATCATTGATGAAGCCTTGTTCCTGGAGGCGGAAGAGGACGGCGTTTGCTACCTCTTCTTCGATTCCGCGTTTTTTGAGAAGCGTGAAGAGCTCGCCCCTACTCTTTGCGCGTCGACCAAGGGCCATAAGCGCAATGGTCTGTGCTACTGAGTAGGGGTCGCTCTCAACTTCTACTGGACTAGAACTCGACATCAGCAGCGGCTTCGTCGATCGCAGCAACGAGCGCTGGATCAATCTCGGTCGCGGCGTAATGTGCGCGGATCTTGCCTTCGATCTCATTAGCAAGATCAGGGTTATCAATCAGGAATTGGCGAGAGTTCTCTTTGCCTTGTCCAAGCTGGTCACTCTCATAAGTGAACCACGCGCCAGATTTCTTGACGATGCCGAGATCTACACCAAGATCAAGGAGACCGCCTTCGCGTGAGATACCGATGCCGTAAAGGATGTCGAACTCAGCTTGCTTGAATGGGGGCGCCATCTTGTTTTTAACGACCTTGACGCGAGTACGGTTACCGACAGCTTCTTGTCCATCTTTGAGAGTTTCAATACGACGGATATCCATACGGACAGATGCATAGAACTTCAGCGCTTTTCCACCAGTAGTGGTTTCAGGCGAACCGAAGAAAACGCCAATCTTGTCACGGAGCTGGTTGATGAAGATTGCTGTGGTCTTGGATTGGCTGAGAGCGCCAGTAATTTTGCGAAGCGCTTGAGACATCAAACGTGCTTGAAGACCCATATGTGAATCTCCCATTTCGCCTTCGATTTCAGCGCGTGGAACCAAAGCGGCAACTGAGTCAACGACAATCAGATCAAGTGCGCCAGAACGGACCAACATATCCATGATCTCGAGCGCTTGTTCTCCAGTATCTGGTTGAGAGACAAGAAGTGAATCAATATCAACGCCAAGTTTCTTGGCATACTCTGCATCGAATGCGTGTTCGGCATCGATAAAGGCTGCGATTCCGCCGTTTTTCTGGGCATTTGCAATCGCATGAAGTGTGAGCGTTGTTTTACCTGATGATTCAGGTCCGAAGATTTCAATGACGCGACCTCGTGGAAGTCCGCCAATTCCTAGAGCCATATCCAAGGTGATGGAACCTGTTGGAATTACTTCGATAGGAGTAGCTGTGCGATCGCTCATCTTGATGACGGAGCCCTTACCAAACTGACGCTCGATTTGAGCAAGCGCAGTGTCTAGGGCTTTCTGCCGTTCGGCAGAGGGTTTGGATTTATCTACAGGATCTTTGGCTTCTTTAGCCACAGTCTTGCCTCTCTTCTTCTCGTAGGTTGGTCCAGAAGGTACGGAAGACCACTGACGGCCTGACCCGAAGGTCGGCGGAAATGTGGAACCGCTCTGGTTGGGCATAACAGCTCGCCGCTGTTATGGAGAGAAGTCTACCCGAACATTTGTTCTAATGACTTTAGGGACACGCCATGCCTACCGTGGGCCATGGTTGATTTGGCTCCATTCGTCACTCCGCGGCCAGCTGAATATGCCCCCATTCCCAAACCCCTCAAGCGCCGCGATCTTCGTGGTCGCTCAATCCCTTCCGGGCCTCGCAACCCTCTACTCACTCTGCAATTTCAAAAAGATACGCCGGGTTTTCTACGCAGTGCCCGTGATCGATACGGCGATTGTGTCTCGTTCTATCTCGGAGGCCAACTCTTTATCGGAGCATTTTCACCCGAGATGGTTAATGAAGTAACTGTCAGCAAGCAACATCAATTTATCAAAGGCGTGGGCTTTGATCGGATGCGCAAAGTCCTCGGCACGGGGCTACTTACCAACGAGGAGCCTATTCACCTCCGTCATCGCCGCTTGATGCAATCACCTTTTCATATCAGCAAGATCTCTTCATACGCCGACACAATGTTGGCGCTCACTCGGAAACATATTTCAACCTGGCGAGATGGCGATGTTGTAGCCCTCGGCCCAGAAATGATGGCCCTTACTTTCGATATCGTCGCAGATATTCTCTTTGGGACTGATATATCTGCAGATACCACCAAGGTGCAGCGCGCTATGCATATTGCAATTGATCGTATCGAACGCACCATGCTTCCTGGGCTCGATCGTTTCGATCACTTAAACATTCCATATTTCCGAAAGTTTGGAAGCGCTTCTAACGAACTTCATGAAGTTGCCACCCGCATCGTCAATGAGCGAATTACCCAAGGAATTAAACGCGATGATCTGATGGGCGTGCTGCTAGAAGCAACAACTCCTGAAGGCGAGAAACTCTCAGCTCGGGAGGTATCAGATGAGACCCTCACGTTAATTCTCAGCGGACATGAAACAACAGCCAATGTTCTTACCTGGGTATTTTCGTACCTGAGCGAAAACCCTAAATATTGGAGCGAGTTAGCAAATGAAGCAGACGTTGTTCTAGCAAAAAGTGGCGAAGAAACCTTTGCCAAAGACCTCCTGGCTGCACCTCTCACCAGCGCTATTTTCAATGAAGTAATGCGACTCTGCCCTCCTGTTTGGGTGGCACCACGTCGCGCACTTGAAGACCTGACTCTTGGAAGCGTGCCTATTCCACGTGGCGCACATGTGTTGATTAGCCAGTATGTGACACATCGAGATCCGCGCTTTTTCAACGCTCCTGATGAGTTCCAACCTGAACGATGGATGGGAGATTTGGAAAAGTCACTTCCCAGAGGAGCTTATTTTCCTTTTGGGGCTGGAACTCGAAAGTGCCTCGGCGATCAGTTTGCCCTCTTAGAGGGCAGAATCATCATTTTGGAGATTGCTCGAAGAATGCAGTTATCTTTGCAATCTCGCTTTCCAACGGCGCAACCTCGTGCGACCTACCGCCCCAAAGGCACGGTTCCGATGCAGGTGAAAGTTATCTAAGTTGGTCTGAGATATCGGGGTTGTTCTTCACCACAGCCCGCCAGATATCGGCTGGTTCCATTCCCATGGCAAGGGCTTGATCGACGGTTTGGCCACCGAGCTCGGCCATAACGAAATCTTTAGAGTACGAAGGCGCCCAATCGGCGCCAAAGTGTTCCGCCATGCGCCGGCGGAGTTCAGTAATGCGCATGCCTGGCGTTAGAGAACTGCAGCGAGGCGTTCTGCTTGTTGCTTCGAGTGATCATCTGACAGTGGCGCAGTGACCTGCCCCATCAGCCAACGAAGAACTAGGCCCACTCCGACAACATCGGTCGCAAAAATCTTGGAGAGTTGAGAATAGATCTCGACCCAAATCTTATGTTCGCGAGCAGTCAACGCTGTGGCCATGATGTCGCCATCGGTTTGGAGCGCGGTCTTCAATCCTGGGTGCGCCGAGATCTCGCGAGAGATCATGTAAAGAGCTTCTGCTCGAGATTGAGCAATCATCGCAAGAGTTGCGATGCGCTCAAGTTCTGTTTCGACAAGTGCCAGAAATACTTCGTGCTTGTCGCGGAAGTGGTTATACAGCGATGCGCGTGAAACTTGTGCTCTATCAGCAATTTCAATCATATTCGTGCCAGAAATTCCACTTTCTGCAAGAAGCGATTTAGCAGCATCCATGATTGCAGAACGAGTACGGCGATGAATAGTGGATTGATGTTGATATGTAACGCGTACGCTATTGGTATTCACTATGAGGCGACTTCCTTCGCGTTGCTATTACCGAGTAACTACGCCGCGTTAGTGTCAACGACAGTGAGTACTGGGGATTCGTGAAGTTTAATCAGGGAAGTCACTTCAACAAGTACGGTGGACAGGGATAAATTCAAAGCTACACAGATTGAATTCAATAACTCTGACGATGCTTCCTTCTGGCCGCGCTCAACTTCTGAGAGATAACCCAGAGAGACGCGAGCTTCTTTTGCAACATCGCGCAGAGTGCGGTTCTGTGAGACTCGTGCCTGGCGCAGGGTCTGGCCAATATGAGTACGAAGTAGCGTCATGGCCCTCCCCTTTCTGTGGCGTTTATGGCTGTAATTATTTGGTTGGTTCTGCGCCAAGGATACGCGCGAGGAGCCCAAGTGCGCTTTCTACCGCGCCGCGTCGCACGCTTTCTCGGTCACCATCAAGAGCCAATTTCAAGGTCTCTCGATGGCTCGGCCCCACCAGCGCCAACCAGACTGTGCCGGCAGGAATATCGTGTGAAGGACCAGGTCCTGCAACCCCCGTCGCAGATACTGCCCAGGACGTTCCCATCCGCGCCCGTACGCCATCAGCCATCTCTAGCGCGACTGATTCTGAGACGACGCCGTGAGAGTTAATGCTCTCCTGAGATACAGATAGCTCTCTGACTTTGATTTCTGGGGAGTACGCGATGATCGAGCCTTTGAATACATGTGAGGCGCCAGGAACTGAAATGATCTCAGAGCTTAATGCGCCGCCTGTGAGTGACTCAGCACATGCTAAATCTTCATGACGAGTTCGAAGTGTCTCAACAATGCGCTGAGCAATCGTATTCATCGCTCTGCCTTGACCACATTTCGTAAATACTCATAACCCGATGTAAGTGTCAGGATGATTGCGATACCAAGAAGGATGTCACGAGGGGTATGCAGAATCTCGGGTAATGGCAAAATGTAGAAACCAACCGAAAAGTTCTGGAGAAGTGATTTGATCTTCCCTCCTTTACTTGCGGCAATAATCCCTCTTTTGATTACCGCAAGACGCAAGAGAGTTATGCCAATCTCTCGCGCAAGTATCACAATAGTGACCCACCATGGCATTTTCTCTAGGATTGAGAGACCGATGAGCGCTGTCGCAATAAATGCTTTATCGGCGATGGGGTCGAGCAGTGTCCCCAGCGGCGAAATCTGATTTCGCTTTCGAGCAATTCTTCCATCAAGAACATCAGTCATGCCGACCACGAAGAACATGCACCACGCAATTACTTGCCAGGTTGAGTCGTCTCCACCATTTTTGAAAAGGGCCCATGCGCAGAATGGAAGCGCAAGGATTCGCGCGATAGTAAGTGCGTTAGGAAGGTTCATAGTGGTTGGGCCACCAGATCAGCGCCGGCCACATCCACAACAATCGCATCTACGTAGTCGCCGACTTTGTAGCCCGCACTTGGGCGACCTGGCATGGTGATAAAGGTTGTGGAATCTACTTCTGGGCCTTGGTGTTCAGCGCGACCCTCTTGAGTCTCCTCATCTTCAATCAAGACCCTTACTCGTTGACCGATGCGCTCGTGGGCGCGCTGATTGACAAGCTCTTCAACAATTGAAGTGAGCTGATTTGTGCGAGATTGAATGAGAGCTGGATCAACCTTATTCTCGAGTTTCAAGGCTTCCGTATTGTCTTCATCGGAGTAAGGAAACACTCCAATCGCATCCAAGCGCGCCGCTGCGACAAATTCAACGAGCTCTTGATATTCCTCGTCCGTCTCTCCCGGAAAGCCAACTATGAAATTAGAGCGAATTCCAGATTCCGGATTTAAAGCGCGTACTTGTGCGAGCAAGTGGAGAAACTTCTCGCTATCTCCAAAACGACGCATTCTTCGTAAGAGAGTTCCCGAGGCGTGTTGGAAAGAGATATCAAAATAGGGAACAACTTTCTCTGTTGAAACCATTGCCTGCAGCAAAGTGGGACGAATCTCGGCTGGCTGCAGATACGAGAGGCGGATTCTTTCGATACCTTGAATCTTAGAGAGTTCTGGAAGCATTGATTCCATTACCTTCAAATCGCCAAAGTCTTTGCCGTAGGACGTGGTGTTCTCGCTTACCAAGAAGATTTCACTCACACCATTGTCAGCAAGCCATTCGGCCTCTTCGATGATTTCAGTTGGTCGTCGAGAAACAAAAGCTCCGCGAAAGAGTGGAATCGCACAGAAGGAACATCGACGATCGCATCCGGATGCAATCTTGAGGGGCGCCATAGGCGAATTACCAAGACGCTTTCGAGAGAAGGTGCTTCCCTGACCCATCTTTGTTGGAACTTCACTAACTTTTCTTGCTTCTTGGCGGGCAGTCGGTGAAATCGGAATGATGGTGCGACGATCCTTTGGCGTGTGAGCCTTTGGTTTTTCGCCATCAAGAATCTTACGAAGACGTTGTGAGATATCGACATAATCATCGAAGCCCAAGATTGCATCAGCTTCGGGTAGAGCTTCGGCAAGCTCTTTTCCGTAGCGCTCAGCCATACATCCGACTGCGACGACTGCACGCACAGTGCCATCAGCTTTGAGTGAATGCGCCTCAAGAAGGGCATCAACTGAGTCTTTTTTGGCGGACTCGATAAATCCACAGGTGTTTACGACCGCAACGTCAGCGGTAGCTGGGTCATCAACAAGAACCCATCCATCGGCTGAAAGTCTCCCCGCGAGTTCCTCTGAATCAACATCATTGCGCGCACAACCAAGAGTTACGAGTGCGACTGTTTTGGGAAGAGACACTCCCACATTCTATAGATTGAACGCTTCCTTAGCCCTGATTAGATGTGGCTTGCGGACCGAATTCAAGGCGAACTACCTCACCTACGCGACCCGGAACGCCTAAATCCTCACCATTGACAGTCACATTGATCGCACCTGCATTACCAATCACGAGATAGAGCAGTTGATTGTCAGTGAAAGTTCTCTCTTCGCCTTGTCGAATACGACCACTGAATTGAGTAACACCAGAACTATCGTTGACTGCAACCCATGAAAGTCCATTGACGCCCTTGAGAGTAACTTCAACGCCACTTCTTACAGTTGCAACCGGTTTATTCTCAGATGTCGATGTTGTCGAAGATGTAACCGCAGAATCGTTGTCGAGTGAAAGAATTGCTGTACCGAATAACGAGAATATAAGTACGCCAGCAGCAACTCCACTGAGCGCTTTCCACGATATTGGTTTACGTTCTCTCTTTGCTGTTGTGGCATTTGTATCATTGAGAAGATCGCGGATTGATTTACTTAAAGGAATAGTCTGTGATTCAAAAGCAGTAAGAACTTCGGTATCGCCTACTGCGCAAATTCGAGCAATAGTTTTGATGTGTCCTCGTGCATATGTTGGTCCCCCACAGGTACTGAAATTGTCCTGCTCGAGATCTTCGATGACTGAAGCCGGGATACGCGTGCGCGCGGCGAGTTGATCAACAGAGAATCCTGCTGTCTTTCGCATTTCGCGTAACGATGATCCGACTGACATTTGCGCCTCGCATGATTGGGAATCTGGAGGGAAAGTGTAAGAGCACTCACGGATTCATCACAACCTCTATTTGGAGGTTATGTGGGGTGAACTCTGGGAATCACCCCTGAATAACTTCGAGGACTGATGCGAGGTCCTCTTGTTTGACCAGGACCACACGGGCCTTAGAACCTTCTGATGGACCAACAATTCCCCGACTCTCCATGAGATCCATGAGACGACCAGCTTTCGCAAAACCGATTCTTAACTTACGTTGCAACATCGATGTGGAACCAAATTGGGTACTGACAACTAATTCAATTGCTTGAATGAGAAGTTCTTTGTCGTCGCCAATGTCATCATCACCAGAACGAGCGCTTACGACAGGTTTTAGAATGTCTTCTCTATATACCGGTTGGAGTTGCGACTTAACGTGCGCGACGACTGCTTCAATCTCGCGTTCAGAAACATAAGCCCCCTGAATTCGCATAGGTTTACTTGCGCCCATAGGAAGGAAGAGTCCATCACCCTGGCCTACAAGTTTTTCCGCACCAGGTGTATCGAGGATGACTCGGGAATCTGCAAGCGATGATGTAGCAAAGGAGAGTCGTGAAGGAACGTTAGCTTTGATGAGCCCAGTCACGATATCAACGCTTGGCCTCTGGGTTGCAATAACGAGGTGAATTCCTGCTGCACGCGCTAGTTGGGTAATGCGAACGATGCAATCTTCAACATCACGTGCCGCGACCATCATCAAGTCCGCCAACTCATCAATCACAACGAGCAGATATGGATATGGTTCAAGTGGCTGATCTGCGCCATCTTTCGCAACAACTTTTCCGGCTCGGACTGCTTTATTGAAGTCATCGATATGTCGGAAACCATAGGTTGAAAGATCGTCATACCTCATGTCCATCTCGCGTACTACCCATGCGAGGGCTTCTGACGCTTTCTTTGGGTTTGTGATGATTGGCGCTATGAGGTGCGGAATACCTTCATACGAATTGAGTTCTACTCTCTTTGGATCAATCAGAATGAGGCGGACATCGTTGGGGGTCGCCCGCATAAGAATTGAAGTTACAAGAGAATTGATCATCGAAGACTTTCCTGCGCCCGTGGCTCCAGCAACAAGAAGATGTGGCATTTTCGCCAAGTTTGCGCAGATGAAGTTTCCTTCAACATCCTTTCCAAGAGCAATCACCATTGGATGATGATCATTTCCTGCAACGCTTGAACGCAATACATCTCCGAGAGAGACAATCTCACGGTCCGTGTTAGGAATCTCAATACCAACTGCGGACTTTCCTGGAATTGGAGAGAGAATTCTTACATCGCTGCTAGCCACAGCGTACGCAATGTTTTTGCTCAACGCCGTAATCGCCTCCACTTTTACGCCAGATCCGAGTTCAACCTCATAGCGTGTAACTGTGGGGCCGCGCATGAAACCTGTGACTTCACAATCAATTTCGAATTGAGAGAAGACCTCTGTTAGGGCTTGGACGATCTGATCATTTGCCTTTGTCTTGCCTTTCGAAGGCGGAGTAGTACGCAAGAAATCCATCGCTGGAAGCTCATATGGATCGTTAGATGAAAGCACTAATTGAACGGGACGTGTTGGCTTTGAAGGGCGTTCCTCTTTAGGAATCTCGACGGTGAACTCTTCATCAAAACTCTCTTCATCAATCTCTTCTAACTCTTCATCGTCTTTGTTAGAGAAGTCTTGAACAAGTGGCGTTTCAAATGGAGGGGTATCAGCAATCTCAAACTCTTCAGCTTTTCTCTCGCGGCGTTCTTCAAGTGCAGTGCCAACCTTGCTGCTTGCTCCAGAGAATATTCCTTTGAGAAGCTCCATAATTTTGGAGAATGGAGTTGCGGTGATGACAAGAATTCCAAATAGAAGTGTGAGAGCAAGGATTGGAATGGCAAGAACATCTGTCACTAGCGCAACGAGCGGAGTTGAGACTGCATAACCAATCCATCCCCCGCCCTCGCGCATTGCCGTTGCACCAGTATTTATGGATGAAGGATTAACGATGTGTATCAGCGCTGTTGAGCTGAGGACGAGGAGTAGTGAACCAATTGTGATTCGGCCCGTAGCGGCTTTATCTTGAGGGGCGCGGAAGAGTCGTAACGCAAAATAGCCAAATAGGACTGGCGTGAGAATCGCTAATCGTCCAACCGCACCATAGAAGAATGCGTAAGCCGCATTTCCAAACCAGTTGTCGAGACTCCACCACGTTGTTGCAGCCGCAATTAAAGAGACTATAAAGAGGAGTAAGCCAAATCCATCGCGTTGATGTTCGGGGTCAAGGTCCTTAGCGCCCCGCGAAACGAATCGAATGGATGCTCCTATGGCTTTGGCGAAAGAGCGCCAGAGAGTTGAGAGTGCGCGAAGGAACGAAGGGATGACTCCACTTCGTTTGCGCGGGGAACTCTTCTTTGCCACAACGAAAAATCGTATTAGAAAGGATTTTCCTTAACTGCGAGGCGCGCCGTCATACCTCGACAACAACTGGGACGATCATTGGTCGGCGACGATGCTCCTCGCCTACCCAACTTCCGACAGTCTTACGCACTACTTGTGAGAGTTGATGAGTGCCATTAATTCCGCTGGCAACGGCTCCGGCTAATGCTCTTTCAATACGACTCTTTACTTCCTCAAATAAAGCAAGGTCCTCTGCAAAACCTCGGGCATGAATATCAGGCCCGGCGACAATCTTTCCGGTTTGTGAATCAATCACAACAATGACTGAGATGAATCCTTCTTCACCCAAGATGCGACGATCTTTAAGGGAAGCTTCTGTGATGTCACCGATACTCTGTCCATCGACATATACATAACCAACTGGAACCGCTCCGACAACGTTGGCTTTCCCATCAGCAAGATCTACGACGACTCCGTTATCCACCACAACTGTGTTGGCTCTTTTCACCCCTGAAGAAATTGCAAGGTCTGCATTGGCCCGCATATGCCGCCATTCACCATGAACTGGCATAACGTTCTTAGGTTTGACGACGTTGTAGCAATAGAGCAACTCCCCTGCTGCCGCATGACCCGAGACATGAACAAGCGCATTACCTTTATGGACAACGCGTGCCCCAAACCTTGTGAGTTCATTGATAACTCGATAAACAGAGTTTTCATTACCTGGTATCAGAGATGAAGCCAAGATGACAGTATCTCCGGGGCCGACTTTAACTCGATGATCACCATTTGCCATGCGAGACAAAGCGGCAAGTGGTTCGCCCTGCGAACCAGTGCAGATCAGAACTACTCCATCACCTGCATCATCAATCTCATCTATTTCAAGGAGCGTGTTCGGTGGAATGTGCAAGTAACCCATTTCAGAAGCCAGACTCATATTACGCAACATCGATCGTCCAACAAATGCAACTTTGCGTCCGTGAGTAAATGCAATGTCGATAACTTGTTGGATGCGATGAACGTGCGATGCAAAGGAGGCGACAATTACTCTTCGTTTTGTGGATTCAATGACTCGATCTAAGACTGGCATAATCTCGCGCTCAGAAGTCGTAAATCCTGGTATATCTGCGTTGGTCGAATCAACCATGAATAAATCGACACCCGCTTCACCAAGCGAAGCAAATCGCGCAAGATCAGTCGTACGGCCATCGAGAGGCAATTGATCCATCTTGAAATCACCGGTATGTAAGACGATGCCGGCTGGAGTCTTGATGGCGACCGCCAGCGCATCAGGAATTGAGTGATTGACTGCGATGAACTCCAGATCAAATGGACCAACTTTGCGCGACTGTCCTTCTCGAACTTCGATGGTGATGGGTGAGATGCGGTGTTCTTTCAACTTACCTTTTGAAAATGCCAAAGTAAGCGCCGAGCCAATCACGGGAATATCTTCGCGTTCGCGCAATAGATAACCCAGGGCACTAATGTGATCTTCATGTCCGTGAGTCAAAAAGACAGCAGCCACATCTCGCAAACGATCTCGAATATATGAGAAGTCAGGAAGAATCAGATCTACGCCAGGCTGATTTTCCTCAGGAAACAACACTCCGCAATCAACAATAAGTAATTGGCCTTCGTACTCAAAGACCGTCATGTTGCGACCGATTTCGCCTAATCCACCGAGAGCAACTACACGGAGCGTCTTATCCTGAAGTTTGGGTGGCAACCCGAGATCGGGATGCGGATGATTCATCAGTTCACTTTCACGCCGCCGGCGCGTAGATCTTCTCGAAGTTGTGTTATCTGTGCAGCTGTTGCATCAACGAGTGGCAATCTAACTTTCCCGCCAGGCATTCCCATCATCGCAAGAGCTGCTTTCGTAAGGATTGCACCTTGGGTGCGGAAGGTTCCCGTATATACCGGTAGAAGTTTCTGGTGAATCTCAAGCGCTCGCGCTGAATTTCCTGCAAACCAGGAGTCAAGCATCTCCCGAAGTTCTGCTCCAACCGTATGGCCACAAACTGAGACAAAACCAACGGCCCCTACTGAGAGTAGTGGAAGATTAAGAATGTCATCGCCTGAATAAACTGGAATACCTGAACGCTTAATTACCCACGATGTCGAAGCAACATCTCCCTTAGCATCTTTGAGAGCAACAATATTTGGGTGCTCAGCGAGTTTGACGATGGTATCTGGTTCGATTTGAACGCCAGTCCGACCTGGAATGTCATACATCATGACGGGAACAGAAGTTGCATCAGCCATTGCGCGGAAGTGCGCTTCGATTCCTGCTTGAGGAGGCTTGTTGTAATACGGCGTTACTACAAGCAATCCATCTGCTCCAGCACTGGCTGCCATCTTTGCTTGCTCGATTGAATGCGATGTTTCGTTGTTGCCTGCGCCTGCAATTATTTTTGCGCGACCACCTACGGCTTTGCGGACAACCTTGATGATTTCTACCTTCTCATCATCGCTGGTGGTCGGCGCTTCGCCTGTGGTGCCATTAAGGACGATTCCATCATGGCCGGAATCCACTAAATGGAGAGCGAGTTTTTCGAGGCCCTGCCAATCAATCGAGAGATCATCTTTGAACGGCGTCACCATTGCGGTGAGCAGACGTCCAAATGGCGGCTGAATCGACATGCGCCAAGGCTACTACGGAAGAACTATGGGGCGACGCGACCAGACTTCTCGAAGGCGGCATAGGTCAAAGGCATCAAGCGGGCAAAGTGCTCTTCCATCTTCTCTGCAACCATCTCAATCTCGCGCTGAGGGTAGCTCGGGAAATGCGATCCTTCACGGCTGGTGCGTAGCGAGAGGAAGTTCATGAGTGCGCGGGCATTCATCGTCACGTACATCGACGAGTAAAGAGCGACTGGAAGCACAGCGCGCGCTACTTCGCGCGCAACGCCAGCATCAAGCATTTTCTTGTAATTGGCGTATGCAACAACATAAGTGTCTTTCATCGCGGCAACAGAGATCGCAAATTGCTCGTCCGTACCATCAACAAAGACATAGTGTCCGGTTTTTCCAGTCTGGACGAGTTTGCGTTCCTTGTTAGGAACATAAAAGACTGGCCGAAGTTCACGATAACGCCCGCTCTCCTCGTTATATGAAGCAATTCGATGTCTCATGAATTCGCGGAATACGAAAATTGGCGCGCTCACAAAAAAAGTCATAGAGGTATGTTCAAAGGGTGAACCATGACGCTCTCTGGCCAAATAATTGATTAATCCCGCCGAACGACTTGGATCCGAGTTGACTTCTTCGAGTGAATTTTCACCCGCTGTTGAAACACGGGCCGCCCAGATAACGTCAGCATCATTAGCGCTAGCTTTGACTAGTTCAACGGTTACATCATCACGGAAGACGATGTCAGGATGGTTGGCTTCACTCACGAGCGCGACCTTATCTAGAAGGTGGCTGGAGGCTGGGAATTTCTACGGCAGAATGAGTGCGTGTCATCCGATCACGCGTCATTCCATGAGCGCCCAATCACGCGCCCTATCAAGCGTCTTGTGTTGCGCGACTCACTTGCGGTTGCAATCCCGGTTGGGACTTATGGAGCAGCCTTCGGAGCCGCCTCAATAGCCTCTGGATTCTCTGTATTTCAGACATGCCTGCTCTCTCTCCTACTCTTTTCAGGCGCATCACAATTCGCAGTTGTTGGAGTAATGGGCGCGGGTGGTTCGGCTCTCAGTGCGATTGCTACTGGTTCACTACTTGGTCTGCGAAATGGACTCTACGGATTACGAATGGCTCCGCTATTGAAATTGCGTGGCGCAAAGAAGGTAATCGGAGCACAGATCACAATTGATGAATCAACTGGAGTTGCGCTAAATCAAGAAGCTCGTGGACGCCAAGCAAGTGCATATGGTTTTTGGGCCACTGGAATCGGCGTCTACATATTCTGGAACCTTTTCACGCTCATCGGAGCCCTTGGCGCACAATCAATCGGGGATCCCTCAGCTTGGGGACTTGATGCTGCAGTTCCTGCCGCATTCCTCGGATTAGTTTGGCCGCGACTAACAGATAAGAAAACAAAGTTAGTTGCACTACTTGCCGGAGCTCTGGCGCTTGTGCTCATTCCCATCGCTCCAGCCGGAGTACCAATTATTTCTACGGCTGCCATTGCGATTCTTCTAGGGTGGATCCGCAAATGACTTCATTGTGGATCGCAACCCTCATGACGAGCGGAATCTGTTTCTTGTTGAAATATCTCGGATATTCACTTCCTGAATCTGTACTGAATAAACCTGTAATTCAGAGAATAAATCTCTTGATTCCGATTGCTCTTTTGAGTGCTCTCGTTGCTGTCCAGACCTTTGGTAGCGATAAGAGCGTTGTCATCGATCATCGCCTGGCGGGAGTTGGAGCCGCCGCAATTGCGCTGAAATTCAAAGCTAGCTTTCCGGTCATCATGCTTGTGGCAGCAGTGACATCTGCGCTCATGTATCGCATCTAATCTCACATTCCGTCCGATTTCATACTTGAGCAAGAGAATATCCTTGAGTCGTGTCCTTATTGGGTCTGAGTCAAGCTGAGGTAAATGCTCGATTAAGTTCCGATGGAGAAAATGTCATTCCATCTGAGAATCGCAAAACTCTCATGCGGCAGATCTTTATCGTGATGAGCGAGCCAATGTTGATTTTGCTTATTGCTGCAGGTGCAATTAACTTTCTCTTGGCTGAGATTCTCGATGCCTTGATGTTGATGGTTACCGTAGTTATCGTTCTGGGAATTTCGATTTACCAGGCGCGCAGGACTGAGAATGCCTTGTATGCTCTAAAACAACTCACCGCTCCTTACGCAACGGTCATTCGTGACGGTATCCAGCAAAGAATCTCAAGTAATCAAATTGTCGTAGGTGATTTACTTCTATTATTTGAAGGCGATCGCGTTAATGCTGATGCAGAACTTGTCGAATGCTCATCACTCGCCGCTGATGAATCCACGCTCACTGGAGAATCAGTTCCAGTTGATAAAACAGACGGAGAGTTGGTTTTCTCAGGGACACTCATCACGCGTGGACATGGCAGGGCGGTAGTAACTTCGACTGGAATCCATTCTCAATTAGGCAAGATTGGCAAGTCTCTGCAAGAGATTCCCTTTGAACGCTCACAATTGCAACGCGATGTCGACCAACTAGTACGCGTAGTTGGGGTCTTAGGGCTCATAACGGTTGTCAGCGTCATCACCATCTATGGCAGCACGCGCAATAACTGGCTGGAAGGTGGACTCGCAGGAATCGCAGCCGCGATGGCGCTGATTCCAGAAGAGTTTCCCGTCATCATGACGCTCTTTCTCGCAATTGGCGCATGGAGGATGTCTCAAGTAAAAGTCATCGCCCGCAAGCCCTCCGCTATCGAGGCGCTGGGTTCAGTGACTGTTTTATGTGTTGATAAGACTGGAACTCTTACCGAGAATCGAATGACCGTCGCCGAAGTCCATGTCAACAACCATAAATGCATCATCGATGACCAGGTCTTTGATCCAGCGATACAGCATGTACTACGAATTGCGGCATTAGCCTGTCCTGTCAGAGCTTTTGATCCAATGGATAAGGCGTTCCAAATCCTCGTTCAGCACGATCCAAATCAGCTGAAAGGAATTCCTCTTCGAGAGTATCCCGTTGAAAATAGCCGATTGGCTTACATTCACATCTGGGAGTTAGACGGCAAAAAGGTTGTTGCCGCGAAAGGCGCTCCAGAAACGATTAGTCGACTCTGTAACCTTGATGAAAATGCAGATCAGAATCTTATGCAACAAGTACAAGTAGCTGCAGAGGGTGGTTATAGAGTGCTTGCGATAGCAGAAGCAGAACTTGATTTCGATGCTCAGATTCCAGATGAGATTGAGAAACTCACATTCTCGTTTTTGGGACTTGCTTTGCTTCATGATCCAGTAAGAGACGGAGTTGTTGAATCATTACAACACTGCGCTCGAGCTGGCATCAAGACAATCATGATTACAGGTGATCATCCCTCGACAGCTCTTGCGATTGCGCGTGATATTGGTCTACCAAATGTAGACACTTGCATTACCGGAAGCCAGCTCAATCAAATGGACGATGTAGAGCTGATCTCTCGAATCAGTGATATCTCTGTCTTTGCCCGGGTGGTACCTGAACATAAATTGCGGATTGTGCGAGCGCTGCAGAAGAAAGGGGAAATCGTCGGAATGACTGGAGACGGCGTCAACGATGCTCCGGCGCTACGAGCAGCGGATATTGGTATTGCGATGGGGGCTCGCGGTACTGATGTTGCACGCGAAGCTGCTTCCCTTGTCATCACTGACGATAATTACACCTCGATTGCCCATGGCATAGAACGTGGGCGAGCAACGTATGCCAACCTACAAAAAGCGATGTCCTATGTTGTTGCCATTCACATCCCAATCTTTGGCCTGGCTTTACTACCTATCTTCTCCGCAGGCTGGCCATTGATTCTCTTGCCAGGATTAGTTGCTTTTCATGAAGTAATCATCGACCCAGCGTGTTCTGTGGTCTTCGAAGAAGAGAGTCCTGATCCGCGCATCATGGATGAGAAGCCTCGTGGAATAAACAGAAAGATTTTTACTAGAGGCGAGTTGCTGCTCTCGGTGGCACAAGGCCTCACTGTCTTCTTCGCCATTTTTGCTCTTTTCCTTTACGCGAGATGGACCGAACGAAGTGATTCAGAAATTCGATCGATGATCTTCTGCGCACTTATGGTGGCTAATGTGGGACTCATTCTTACAAATCGGTCACGAACTTTGACTATTTTGCAGACTTTTAGAGAAAGAGACAATCGAGCAGTCAAGTGGGTCGTAATGGGTGCGGCGACAATTTTGATTGCTCTCATTGTTCTTCCACCACTACGAACTATCTTTGACTTAGGTGCAATCGCAATCTCAGATTGGGTTCTAGTTCTCTTCACTGCAGTTTTGGGCTTGAGTTGGTATGAAATCTACAAATTTGTACGAGGAAGAATGTAGTCCAGTCTTTAACTCGTCTATTACTTTCTCGAACACTCAACATCTTTAGCATTGCTTTTACATATGCAAATACTTGCATCACAATCACTTCGAAAGGACTTAATGATGTATCGACGCATAGCTTCGGTCACTACGTTTGCTTTGCTTGCAACGCTTTTCACCAGCAACGCAGTACTTGCAGCACCTAAGCCGAAAGTTAAGAAAAATGACCCTGCAATCATGACGGTGATTCATGCAATACCAGCCACATTTGGCGCAGATAAGGTCGACATTTACTCCAATAACAAGTTATTAATCGATAACGCAGTTCCAGGTTCTGTGAAGAGTTTCTCCTTAGAACCAGGAACGCAGCAAATCTCCATCTATGCAGATGGTGTTTTGCCCACCTCAGACACCGCTTCCGTGCTGAGTTATCGACCAATCTACCTTCCTCAAGGTACTGATGTGACTTTTGTTGCCCATCTCAGCGCCTCAGATAAGCCTGTTCTGAGCCTCTTTAAGAATATGAATACCGAGCCTGGAAAGAAACGTTCTTGGCTTAATGTTCGACATGTTGCGGGCGCGCCTGCCGTTGATGTTCGAGCTAGTTCAAAGATTCTATTTAGATCGCTCTCAAACGGCTCTGAGCGGAAAGTTTCACTGCGATTCGGAACCTACCCAACTGATGTGGTTATTGCTGGTACTACAACGGTAGCAATTCCAAGCGCAAATGTCATGATTAAAGACAACGTCAACACTGTTGTTTATGCCTGGGGTTCTGCCGTAAAAGGCAACCTTCAGTTTCTGATTCAAGAGATTGCGCTAAAGAAAGACTGATTAACCGACGAACCATTTCTTCGGTTGGCGATCATGCCAGGTAGCGAGTTTGCGGAAGTTCTTCTCAAACCACTGCCTGGCATTCATCGTAATTTGATGATCGCTCATTGCGTTTAGATTGACTGTGAGAAGATCAAGAACTTTAGCGGCTGTAGATGGATGCTTTTTGCTTAAGAACTCTTGAAAGTTCTTCGCGGCCGCTGCCTTACCTTCGCCGTGGCCAATCAGAAGAATGACATCGTAATCTCGAAGCATTTCTGCGATTGCCTCGAAGTATTCTGGATAAGCATGGTCAGTATCGTGCCCATGGTGATTCTGGCCAGTTCGCACATGGCGATGATCCACTTCGACTGGAGCACTTACGATTTCAGGTAAGTGCTCCGGTCCGATTCCATGTCGCCATACCTTCGCTTCATCGCGCATGACGGCGACGACAGCGAGTTTCTCAGGGTTACCGACAGAGGATTGCATTGTCTTACTTCGCTACTGCATTTCGGACGCCGTTGTTCCACTTTTCAAAGTAGCCTGCAAGAACCAAGTATTGAGCTTTGTTCTGTGAAGCCAAGACAACATTGACGCGCGCAACGAGATACTCGGTTGAAGGAGCCCCCGGGTAGTCCTTCCCGAAGTAGATTTCATTGAGAAGTGCGGCTGAAGCTGCGCGTAGAAGAATCTGCGATGCGCCCTTGAGCGTTACCCCTCCCTGGTAAGTGAGCGTAGATAACAAGGTATCTCGTCCTGGGATTGAATCATTATCCAAAATGCCCTCTGAGAGGAGCGCGTTCGGAATAGTGAAGACATCTTGCAGGAAGTCATTGGGAGCAAACTCTGTCGACCAATCATTGATGTTGTTCTTCCAATAACCTGGAATACGACCGTGCCACCAGAGATCAATGGAATTTGTCGAGTCGAAGGTCGCCTTTACTTGATCTAATCCTGCGCCTTCCACACTTGTCTTGACGGTAAATATCGTGGCAGGCAAGCCACTGACAGTTACTCCATCGGCGCTACAGGCAATACTCTCCCCTGGTTGGATTGCAGTGCTAAGGAGGACTTGGCATGCTGCATTCAAGTTGGGCAAACTACTATTTATGCCAGTAATTGTTGCAACTTCAGTGCCAGAGTTTTTCACCTGTAACGAATAGTTGACGGTATCTCCTGTATACAAGAGAGAAGTTTTTGATGATGTTGTCGTCACATCGAGCAATGGTGCTGCTGCACTAGAGACAGATAGTGGTGAAAGCATCATCACTATCGTTGCCATGAGAGCCGACCCCACGCCCAGAACTAAAGTCTGTGGATTGCGTACTGCAAGAGCTGTAATCTTCATTGTTATTTTCCTTTCCTAGATCGCTTAGGCAGCTGTGCCGAATTTGATATTTGATCCGCTCATTACTAAGCGAATGCGGGTGCCATCAAGAAGAGCCTTCTCTCCTTTGTAAATCGCATCGCCATTCACATCAAGTTTGATGTCAGCGAGTTTGAGATATACCAAGCGGCCCTGTATGTAGGTCCGTAGCTGGAGTTCAGCCTCGGCATTTGCATAATTTGCCGAGAGATTGACTCTGACTTCGTAGCCCTGACCAACTTGCTCGTAAATCAGCCAGTTACGTAGAGAGTTTCGCTTAAAGCGCTCCTGGCTGCTCTCCTTGACCGTAAAGGTCACCGAGTTAGACACGACGGCCAAGTACTTATCTGTGCTCTCTTTGATCATGTAGATATTGCACTCGCCTTGAGCAATTGCAGTAACAGTTCCACTTTGATCTACTGTGCAGAGATTCAGATCGTCAGAAATGAAATTGATTTTTCCTTCGCCAGATCCACCGGAATAAGCGATGTTAATCCTTTGTCCGACTATCAGCGACTTATTCGCGTTCTTGATGAGGAGATCATCCTGCACGCGAGTGAAAGAGAACTCTGAAAGCGAACGAGTGAAAACTGAATATGTCGAGTCAGGATAGATGTAATAGGCAGCATCCAGAGGATTAGGAAGTTGTGGCGTCAATACCAAAGGCATTGGTGACCAGATAACTCCCGGCTCCTTCAATGAAGGAATTGTTCCGATGTATGGAGTCCAATAGCGGATCTCAACGGGCTTATTCAATGATGAGATAACTGTGCCATCAGAAACTTGACGCATTGTCACATCGATAATTACGAGACCAGCAGAAACATCCTCTTTCGAGCTCAATGGAGTGACAGCGATCTGAACTGGTTGATTAGTTGTCGCTGCAGGAACGGCCAAAGTGACAAGGACATTACCTGTCAGTGATGGAACGTAGAAGTAGTAAACAGAGTCTGAACTACCTGAGTAGTTGAATGACGTTGGAGCGATGGGGTATGCAGGAAGTGTTGTCGTTGGAGTTGCGCCTCCCGTTGAGGTGCCTCCCGTTGTTCCGCCAGTGTCACCAGTTCCACCAGTTCCGCCAGTTCCACCAGTTCCACCAGTTCCACCAGTTCCACCAGTTCCACCAGTTCCACCAGTTCCACCAGATGTAGAGATTGTGATCGAGGTTGATGTTGATGCAGGGTTGTACGTCGCATCTCCCGCTTTAATTGCTGTGACGGTGCAGGTTCCTGCGGCAAGTGCTGTGACTGTAAGTCCAGCGACTGAACAGGCGCCCGGAGTTGAGGAAGTGACCGTGAGAGACCCTGTTCCTGAACCACCTGTAACGCTGATTGTCTGGCTAGACCCCACAATCATGGCGGTGCTGGCAGAGATTGAAAGTGCGCTCTGATCCAGTAAAGCTGGAACGCCAGAAACTGTAATTGAAGTAGAGGTTGAAGCAGAGTTGTAGGTCGCATCGCCAGCCTTAGCAACGGTAATGGAGCAGGTACCCGCAGCGATTGCTGTGACAGTGAGTCCAGTGACCGAACACGCGCTCGGAGTTGAAGATGTCACTGACACCTCTCCAGTTCCTGAACCACCTGTAACGCTTATTGTCTGACTAGATCCCACGA
The DNA here is from genome assembly GCA_041161815.1 of Actinomycetota bacterium. Lineage (GTDB taxonomy): Bacteria > Actinomycetota > Actinomycetes > Nanopelagicales > Nanopelagicaceae > MAG-120802. The sequence goes on from JBEATV010000001.1 coordinate 90,944, forward strand.
TCATCGATGAATTGGCCGTGATGGACAGTGCGCTCTGATCTAACTTTGCGGGCACTTCCGCGATTGTGATTGATGTTGATGTTGAAGCAGAGTTATACGTTGCATCCCCAACCTTGGTCGCAGTGATGGAGCATGTACCCGTCGCAAGCGCTGTCACCACAAGGCCACTAAGTGAACAAACGGAGGGGGTCGAAGAAGTAACTGTTAGAGATCCAGTTCCAGATCCACCTGTAACGCTGATGGTCTGATCTGTCCCAACAAACATCGAAGCATTAGCGGTTATCGATAGCGCGCTCTGATCTATCGTCGCTGGTGTTACGTTATAGAGGAGTGTATTTCCAGTTGGATTTCCTGGGCCTGAAGGCGCAATAAGTTCAACAGTTCCTGTTGTTGTTGGTGTGATTGTAAAACTCTTTGACAAATCGACAGCGTCAAAGTTAAGTCTTTCGGTGTAATCAAGTCCTCCACCGAGGATCTTTACACCTACATTTCCATTAAAGCCGCCACCTGTTGTCACTGTGAAGGCAGCAGAGGGCTGATTCACCGGGCCTGATGTTGGGCCATTGAACTGAAAGTCGTTAGCAAAGCTCGTTGAAGGATTCCACGCGCCTAGTCCAAATAATGCAATCGCGAATGTAATGAGAATCGCAACCTTTTTATTACTTCTTGATCCTGTCTGAATCATCTCTACTCCTAAGTCTTATGCTGAAGACAGGGAAGATTTCATAGAATTCAGAGCGACTTTCCGCATTGTCTGAACAAAGTTTGGACAGCAATTTTTGCGAGATATCTATATCTGGTCATTGGCGTCAATAAGACTGAAATGTCTGAACATTGCCCTGTTATTCAACTTACACTTTCACTCACTTGCCCAAAGCTCGCTTCCTCAAAGAGATCGGAACTTTATGCTTTACAGACAATTGGCTGAAGTAAGTGCCTTTGTTACTGATGCTTCACACAAACTCGATGAGATTCTGCAGATGCTTTGTATCAAGGCAATGTCCAGCCTTCAAACCGACGCACTGCTTTATGCCGAGCTTGATCACACTGGCGTTGCTATCCCACAAGCTTCATTCGGGATTGACCTGGTGGATAAGGCTGGCAATAAGCCAACTTTCGCTATCTCTGATGCAACTCCTTTTACTGATGCAATTCGAGAGAACAACATTGTCTGGATTAATTCGCTACCTCAATGGCCTAAGCAATACTCAAAGATGAGCAAGGTTGAGATTCCAAGTAAATTCAAAACACTCATCTCCTGCCCTATTGACGCAGGTGGACTACCAGTTGGCAGCCTCTCGGCCTTCTCTCATGCAAAACTAGAGTACGAAGAGTCCACTGCTCAGTACATTGAAGCAATTTCAATAATCTTGGCAAATGCTCTTCTTAGTCAAAGAACTATCCACAAACCGCAGCCCAATTCATCGACAACAAATCGACCCTCGCTGACTAACGCCGAACCTTTCTCGTTTGATCCATCGGAATACAATCAACCTCTTACTGAAAGACAGAATTTGATTCTCAAGCTAATTGCCGAGGGCCGGACAAACGCAGCAATTGCAGATGTGCTTGGATATTCAGAATCGTTGATTCGACAAGAGACAATCAAAATTTATGCAAAACTCGGATGTTCTGGCAGAAATGAAGCGGCTCAAATATTCAACAAAATGCAGGCGCGAGCAGCCAGTGTTGCGGTCTAAATTGAGCGTAGGAGCCTGACTTCAGACCCCTACGCTCTTTTCAGGTGCTTTTTACTTGATAGTTGGGAAGATGAGAACTGATACTTTGCGATCGAAGCCGTTAACTGATCCGTTGTTCTGATCTGCGAGGTATTCACCCATACCTTCAGTGGTAATCACAGCATCTGTTATGCCTAAGGCATCAAGCTTCTTCTCCAAATACAAGGCTGCCTTACTCGCCCTCTTCTCCGAGAGAAGGACATTTGATTGATCATCGCCATTGATGTCCGTCATTCCAACGAGGTACGCGCTAGTTAGATTACTGTCTGCCATCTCTTTGGCCATGAGCGCAAGAGCTTTCTTTGCCACAGCCGTAAGAGTAGATGAGCCTGACAGAAAGTGAACATGTCCGACGTTGATAGGTCCATCAATCATTACCCTGACAGGATCGGCAACATTTTGGATGTCAGGACCAAAATAAATGTGCTCACCTAGTGGAATGTGAGAATTGATGAAATATCTATCGCCCTGTTTGATGACAGCTAAGTCATCTCCTGCCTCAGTTCGAAGAGAGAATTCCTCATCTCCGTTTGGCATGGTGACGGTAAAATAGTTGACGACAGAATAAACGACGTTGGAACCATCTTTAAAGGATGGAACCGCATCCTTCTCGATACTGACTGTCATTCCAGTTGGAAACGAGTAATCAGTTGCCTGGGCGCCAAGCATTCCAATACTTGAAATCAGAGCCGCAGCAGTGACAACAACTTTCTTTTTCATGTAATTTCCTTATCTTTTGCTTCATTCGAATGATTGCGTATTCATTTGAATACAACGCCACCATATTCCTGCTTGAGAGAGTCGTGAGTGGCGTTTCAGTCAAAGAATTTCTTGGACCAGTCTTTGTATATTCATTATCAATTACTGCGATTTCTTCCACATAATGTTCGCTCCATGATTACTAATAACAACTCAGCACTCATCATCGAAAACAACCCAATTGATCGCAAATTCATGCAAAACACCTTGGAATCCTGGAATTTCAATGTGCGAGCAGAAAGCGACACCAACAAGGTCCGCGACCATTTCGCCATGTCTGACTTCAAAGTCATCCTCTTCCATCTCGCCCAAGACTTCATGAAGTCTCTAGATTTACTTGGCTGGATGCGTCTTCAGTCCAATGGAGCAATCATTCCGTTGATTGACCAAGGCAGTCCCGTGACTGAAGAGATGTGTATCCGTGCCGGCGCTGATGAAGTCATCAGCAAGCCACTAGTTCAGAAGCTCTTTATGCAGCGTGTGAACTATCAGATCGATAAGCAATCGGAGAAGTACGCCCTCATGGATGAGGTTTATAGCTGGGGAAATATGTCACTTGATGTCCCCCAATGCGAGTTCCGAATCGGAGAGAAGATTGTTCCGTTGACCAAAACGGAGCTTTTGCTAACCCAGGCGTTCTTCGCAGAACCAGAGCGGGTCATCTCACGACCAGAACTGCTCAATGTGATCAAGGTGAAGGACGGCATCGGCTCTAGCCATCTCATCGACACACATCTCTCACGACTTCGCATCAAGATTAAAGAGAACGGTGGAGGCGATCACATCTATTCGATCCGCGGACTAGGCGTTCGATTCATGGCTCCTTCTCATTTGGCTCGCCAGTCTTCATAAGACCATAAGAGAAACGGGGCGATGCGGCTAGAACGCATCGCCCCGTATTACCTTCCTGAGCTATCCAACTATTGGAATCTCATCCATTCCTTACCTGGATAGCTACATGCTTTTTAGGTTCCGGAAGTTCTCGTTTCACATCAATCTCGAGTATCCCGTTCTTCAAAGCGGCATCGAGGACGCGGTCGTGCTCAGCAAGCTGAAAGCGTTGCTCAAAGTTCCGCGCATGGATTCCTCGCTGCAGGTAATCCTCTTTTTCTTGCTTAGTCTCTTTGCTCGAGTGGCCCTTAATCACCAAGGTCTCATCTTCAAGCTCGACAGATAAGTCCTCTTTTTTGAAGCCAGCCACAGCTAACTCGATCCGGAAGTGATGATCATCTACTCTCTTAATATTGGATGCCGGGTATTCATGGAATCCATCAAATCCGTCTTCCCACTTCTCGACCAAACGATTGAACATATCGTCAAATCCCACCATCCATTTTTCGCCATCTGACAAAGCGCTTGCGAGTGGGGAACGAAATCTACTTTCACGTTTCATTAGGTCTGACATTTCAGGTCTCCTTCTTTCTTTGTAGTACGAGATAGAACTGATTCAGCGTCATCTCACTTTGACTACCTAGACAAGAGCTTGTGCCTACAAACTATCCAGCACGAACCCAATTCGATTCAGAGGTTACGATCGAGGAATCCATCCGAACTATGTCAACTCGTAGAATCCCTTGTTGGAGATTGGTGTCGATGACGCGGTCGTTCTTGGCCAGTTGATAACTACGGCGAAATCCTCGTGCGCTGATTCCGCGTTGTAGGTAGTTGTGATGATCTTTGAGGGCGTACTCATTCTTTGATGCGGTGACTACCAGGAAACCATTCTCAGTTGTGACATTTGGTTTCTGTTCTGAGAAGCCATCCAGATCTAACTCGATGGAGTAGCGATGATCGTCATAAGCGCGAATTCTGGCCGCTGGATAGTTATTGAACCCCTCGAATTCAATCAACGAATCATTTGACATGTTGTCGAATACTTCGTCAAATCCAACTAGCCAATCTTCGCCCTCCATCAAGATGGAAACGAGAGGAGTTCGCAAATAGCTCTGTGATTTGACCACATAAATCATTACTGCCTCCTCTCGTGTGGAGGAATAATCGCAGCGCCACAGAGAGGATAAATCCCGATTCACTCCCAAACTCATCGCACATAAATCGCGATTAAAGGAGTGCTTCTACTAAATGATTTTAAGCGCTTCTAATTTTGCCTTGAGATCGTTATCGGATGGTTCGGTGAGATGGGTTCCATCTGGGAAGACGATGACCGGAATAGAGCGTCTACCGCCATTAATCTCAATTACTTTCTCAGATGCCGCCGGATCTGCTTCGACATCAATAATCGTATATTCAACATCGAGTGAATCCATAAGTCGTTTCGATCGAACGCAATCGCCGCACCAATCAGCGCTGTACATCGTAATATCGTTACTCATTACATTCTCCTATCGTTTTATTCTTTAAAGATCCATTAAATGCTCAAGACCAAAGGTCAGACCTGGGCGCTTCGTTACTTCGCGTACTGCGAGTATGACTCCCGGCATAAACCCAGAGCGATCAATTGAGTCGTGGCGAATGGAGAGAGTCTCGCCTTGGTCTCCCAAGAGAACCTCTTGATGAGCCACGAGTCCGCGCAGACGTACAGAATGTATTGGCACATCTCCAACTTTTGCACCCCGCGCAGCTGGTAGCCCGCTAGATGTCTTATCGGGCATAGGCGGGCGATGTGAATCTTTTCGAGCATCCGATATCAATTCTGCTGTACGAGAAGCTGTACCTGACGGTGCATCCGCTTTCTCTGGATGATGGAGTTCAACAATCTCAACGGATTCAAAGAATCGAGCAGCTTTAGCGGCGAACTGCATCATGAGGACAGCGCCTAAACCAAAATTGGGAGCGATAACAGCTCCAACAGTGGGATTCTTTGAGAGCCAGCTCTTAATTTCTGCGATTCTCTTTTCGTCAAAACCAGTAGTACCAACAACTACATGAATTTTGTTATTGATGGCATATTCAAGATTTGGCATCACTGCATCAGGATGAGTGAAATCGACGATGACCTCAGCGCCAGAGCTCTTGAGTAAATCTAGGTTATCTCCCATATCGATTTGAGCGACTAGCTCTAGACCAGATGCAGCGTTGACCGCCTTGACTGTTTCTGAACCCATACGGCCTTTTGCACCAAGAACCGCAACCTTGATAGTCATCGACTCATCACCTTCTACGCTCGTGCTATTTCATCGCGCGCTCGAAGATCGAACGCTTGGGAAATGGTCCCACAACGGCAAGCGTAGGCGCTGAGTGCAGGATTTCATCGGCAAGTGCTCGAATGTCGGCTGATGTCACATCTGCAACCGCTTTGAGAATCTGGTCGAAAGTCATTATTTCGCCATAGACCAATTCACTCTTTCCGATGCGACTCATGCGGGAGCCCGTATCTTCTTGGCTTAGCACGAGCGCTCCACGAACTGCGCCTTGCGCGCGAGTGAGTTCTTCATGCGTAAGTCCATTACTGGCAACATCATGAAGAACATCCCGCATAATCGTGACAACTTCAGTTGCTTTCGATGGGTTACATCCGGCATAAAAACCAATAAAGCCACTTCCAGCGTATTGCTGTGCGTAGGAATAAACCGAATATGCCAATCCACGCTTTTCGCGAATCTCTTGAAAGAGTCGAGATGACATTCCGCCGCCCAACGCGGCAGATAGCACTCCCATTGCGAATCGACGTTCGTCATCTCGAGCTACACCAGGCATTCCCAGGAAAAGATGTGCTTGTTCTGTTTTGCGATTCATTACGCCAATCGCTTTGCTCTGGGAGCGTCGAGCTAACGAACTCGACCGCAACTTGAATTCCTC
>JBEATV010000001.1:97227-117836 GCA_041161815.1 Actinomycetota bacterium
TCGAGAAAACCGTCACGCGACATGGCACGGATGACCTGGTCGACGACTTTCTGATGTTTTATATTTCCTGCAACCGCTACGACAATGTCCTGGGGCAGATAACGTTTCTTGTAATAGTTGAAGATTGCGTTTCGACTAAGGGAATTTATGGATTCGACAGTTCCCAGAATCGGTCGACCTAACGGAGTATCACCATAAAACGTTTCACCAAAGAGCTCATGAACGAGGTCGGATGGATCATCATCACGCATAGAGATCTCTTCAAGTACAACTTTGCGTTCTGATTCAACATCTTCAGCGCGAGCAACAGAGGAAGTGATGAGTTCTGAGATGACATCAATCGCTAATGGAAGGTCAGAATCAATCACGCGTGCATAAAAACAGGTGTACTCCTTGGAAGTGAAGGCATTCATCTCGCCTGTCTAGCGCGCTGCGAGTCTTGGTCCCCTTGAATAGAAGGTGCTCAAGGAAATGTGATGCTCCAGCAACCTTCGGTGATTCATCGCGAGATCCAACATTGACCCAGATGCCGTATGCAGCAGAGCGAACTCCAGAGATTTCTTCTGTGACAATACGAAGACCGCTCGGAAGAACGGTCTTACGTACAGTCATAAGTTATTGATTACTCGCTTGCGGAGTCTGTCTTGGCGTTCTCATCAAGAACTGGAACCAAAGAGAGTTTGCCCTTTGGATCGATCTCGCCGATTTCAACGTGGACCTTATCTCCAACCTTCATGACATCTTCGAGATTCTCGATGCGCTTTCCGCCATGCATCTTGCGAATCTGTGAGACATGGAGAAGTCCATCTTTTCCTGGAAGGAGATTGACGAATGCTCCGAATGTTGCGAGCTTCACGATTGTGCCTTGGTAGCGCTCCCCGATCTCAGGAAGCTTCGGATCTGCAATTGCCAGAATCTGCGCCTTTGCTGCATCCGCTGCGGTGCCATTTGTCGCACCGATATAGATGGTTCCGTCATCTTCTATGGAGATCTCAGCGCCAGTATCTTCTTGAATCTGGTTGATGACCTTGCCCTTCGGTCCGATGACTGCGCCAATTTGATCAACTGGAATCTTGACCGAAATGATGCGTGGTGCAAGTGGGTTCATATCATCTGGACGATCGATCGCCTCGTTCATGACATTGAGAATCGCAAGACGAGCTTCCTTTGCCTGATGAAGAGCGCCGGCAAGAACGCTGGCAGGGATTCCATCAAGCTTGGTATCAAGTTGAAGTGCGGTGACGAAATCCTTAGTTCCTGCGACTTTGAAATCCATGTCGCCGAAAGCATCTTCTGCGCCAAGGATGTCAGTCAAAGCAACGTATTCAGTCTTGCCATCGACATCATCTGAGATGAGGCCCATTGCAATACCAGCAACTGGTGCTTTCAGTGGAACACCTGCATTGAGCAGCGAGAGAGTTGAAGCACAAACAGATCCCATTGAGGTAGAACCGTTTGATCCAAGAGCTTCAGAAACCTGACGGATTGCGTATGGGAATTCTTCGCGAGTTGGAAGGACTGGAAGAAGTGCGCGCTCAGCAAGAGCTCCGTGACCGATTTCGCGGCGCTTCGGTGAACCTACACGGCCAGTCTCGCCTGTTGAGTAAGGCGGGAAGTTGTAGTTGTGCATGTAGCGCTTGTGATTCTCTGGGTTGAGAGTGTCGAGCTGTTGTTCCATCTTCAGCATGTTCAAGGTAGTGATTCCCATAATCTGGGTCTCACCGCGCTCAAAGAGTGCAGAGCCATGTACGCGAGGAACAACTTCTACCTCAGCAGTAAGTGGGCGAATATCGCGTAAACCGCGACCATCGATTCGTACCTTTTCGCGCAATACACGTTGGCGAACAAGTTTCTTAGTTAATGAGCGGAAAGATGCAGAGATCTCTTTTTCGCGACCTTCAAAGGAGGCAGCAAGTGATTCCTTTGCTGCGGCAGAGATGCGGTCGATTTCGCTCTCGCGCTCCTGTTTACCTGAAATTGTCAGCGCTTTAGCAAGATCAGCTTTTGCAAACTTCTCGACTGCTTCAAATGCATCTGGTTGGTAGTCAAGGAAGACAGGGAATTCAGCGGTCGGCTTTGCAGCTACTTTCGCGAGTTCCATCTGGGCTTCGCAGAGCTGTCGAATAAATGGCTTTGCAGCATCAAGGCCCTGAGCAACAATCTCTTCCGTTGGTGCCGCAGCGCCGCTTCCGATAAGACCAATTGTCTTTACTGTGGCTTCTGCTTCAACCATCATGATTGCAACATCGTCACCAGCAATTCGTCCGGCAACAACCATGTCAAATACAGCACGCTCAAGATCGCTGTGATTTGGGAATGCGACCCATTGACCATCGATGAGTGCAACGCGCACGCCACCAATTGGTCCTGAGAATGGAAGTCCAGCAAGTTGTGTCGACATCGATGCAGCGTTGATGGCGACTACGTCATACATATGGTCTGGATTGAGCGCCATTACTGTGACGACAATCTGAACTTCGTTACGAAGTCCCTTGATAAATGATGGACGTAGTGGGCGATCAATGAGGCGACAGGTAAGGATCGCATCTTCAGATGGACGACCTTCGCGGCGGAAGAATGATCCGGGGATCTTTCCGACGGCATACATACGCTCTTCAACATCTACTGTGAGTGGGAAGAAGTCGAATTGATCTTTAGGTGACTTTGAAGCAGTTGTTGCAGAAAGCAACATTGATTCATCATCCAGGAATACGACTGCAGTTCCTGCAGCTTGGCGCGCTAGGCGGCCAGTTTCAAAACGAATCTCTCGTTTTCCAAATTTTCCGTTGTCTATTGTTGCAACGGCAGACTTAACGTCTTGACCCTCCATGGGTCTCTCCTATTCTCTATCACCAGCGCAATTAGAGAATGGATCTTCGATCGAAGCCAACGGCGTTCTTGTGATAATCCGTAAGCCACCACCGAGGACCAATCGTCCAAAGATGCGCTGGGTGTTGTTATTTAGTTCTTCAAACTAGCGGCGGATGCCGAGCTTGTCGATGATCGCGCGGTAACGCGCAATATCTGTCTTTGCAAGGTACTGAAGAATTCTGCGGCGGCGACCTACGAGCAATAGCAATCCACGACGATTGTGGTGGTCATGCTTGTTTGTCTGTAGGTGCTCGGTTACTTGTTCAATTCTCTTAGAGAGAAGTGCAACCTGTGCTTCGGGGCTTCCTGTGTCGGATGCAGAGGCGCCAAACTTGTTGATGATTTCTTTCTTCTCGGCAGGTGTTAATGCCATGGTCTAACTTCCTTTACATCGTTAACGAGGGCCCTCGGTCTGATACACGAGCGCACGCTTTCTCGCTTGCGAGGTGAAATCTACCAGCGCGTCTCACAGATCAAAAATCGAGCTCAAATCACGCGTGAGAATGAGTCAATTTTCGGGCTTCATCACAGTCAATCTTCATCTGTGCCAGCAGCGCTTCAAGGCCATCAAACTTAATAGTGTCTCGGAGTCTCCAGCCAAATTCGACAGTCGCTTCTTGGTCATATAAATCTAAGTCATCGCGATCAAGTGCATAGGCTTCGACTTGTCTTCCACGAATGCCTTCAAATGTTGGATTAGTGCCGATTGAAATTGCAGCGGGCCACTTGTGACCTGCAACAGATAACCAACCTGCATAAACGCCATCAGATGGAATTGTGGCATCTGTTCCGAGACCAATGTTGGCGGTTGGATAACCGATAGTGCGTCCGCGCTTTTCTCCGTGCACAACAGGTCCAACTATTTGATGTGGTCGTGTGAGAAGTTGATTTGCAGTTTCGAGATTGCCAGCACGAATTGCCTCTCGAATTCGAGTAGATGAAACAGTCCCTCCACCGTGTGTCAGCAATGGCTTACCTCGAACATCAAGCTTGGTGTTCTCTTTCAAGTAATTTACATTGCCGGCTGCCTTGGCTCCAAAGGTGAAGTTTTCTCCGACTACAACGATCTTCGGGTCGAAGATCGGCATGATAACTTGGTCGATGAAATCTTGTGGACTCAATCGAGAAAACTCTTCGGTGAACTTGACGACTGCGACGCTTGTTGCGCCATGCATCACCAATTGATGAACTCGATTCTTCAGAGTCAGCAATCGAGTCGGGACTCGATCTGGAGCGAAGATGGCCGTGGGATGCGGATCAAAAGTAAGTGCCATCACGGGAAGGCCTGCATCAGCGCCTTCTTGCAGAATCTTCTGGTGTCCAAGATGAACTCCATCAAAAATTCCGATAGCTAGGGCTGCGCCGTGGATTGGCGCACCATGCCATGTGATGTCAGGTATGAATCTCATTGTTCATATTCTTTCACGATACGAATACCGATAGTGGCTGCGCGCCATACTCACGATTTTCGATAATTGCAGCTACTTCGCCGTCAGGAGCAAGCGCTACTCCGACTCCATCAAACTCGGATTTCCTGAGTGCGCGACCAAACTTAAGTTCCTGCATCTCGGTAACGTCAATTGAGCGTACAGGCATGATCTTTGAGATTACCTCGGAGAGAGAGCGCAATATTGGGTCATCAATCGAGGAGCAATCACTGAGATCAAATGGAGAAACAAGAGTCCGTTTGAGCGATATCAGATGGCCGCCTACTTCAAGAGCATCGCCAAGATCGCGTGCAATTGAGCGAATGTATGTACCTGCTGAACATGTGACATCAATGTCTATATCAATGAATTCATCTCGCCTGATTGAAATTACCTCAAGATTGAAAATCTCGACTTGCCTAGCGGGAATCTCGACATCTTTGCCTTGTCTGACAAGATCATATGCTCGCTCGCCTGCTATCTTGATTGCAGAGACCTTGCTCGGTACCTGCATAATCACACCGACTTGCGAGGCTAGAAAGCTTCTTATTTCATCATCTGTAATGTGCTCTGCACTGTGAGAAGTTAAGAGTTCGCCTTCTCTGTCATCTGTTGTTGTAGATTGACCCAAGCGAATAGTGCCAAGATATCTCTTCTTTCCATCTGTGATGAACTGTAAAAACTTCGTTGCGTTATTAATTCCTAGAACAAGGACGCCTGTTGCCATAGGGTCGAGAGTGCCTGCATGACCTACTCGTTTTGTACCCAAAGTTCTGCGAAGTCGTGCAACTACATCATGGCTTGTGATGCCGGCTGGCTTATCAATAATGACAAACCCGTGCGCAGTGCTCATTCCGTTTCGCGAATACGTGGCGTGCGATAAGGGTCGCTACCGCTAATAGGTTGAGCAGTATCGCGTAGATGCGCAATCTCTTCATCATGCTTACGCACTTGATCAAGAAGGTCTTCGAAATTACGAGCAGTTTCAGAGAGCGCATCTGCAAAGAAAGCGAGAGTTGGGGTTATACGAGTTCCGAGCTCGCGACCTACTTCGGTACGAAGCAATCCTTTAGCGCTCTCGAGAGCCTTTGCTGTGTTTGCGCGCTCTTCATCATCGCCCAATACGGTGTAAAAAATCGAGGCTTGCTGGAGATCGCCTGTAACGCGAACATCTGTAATCGTAATAAAGCCCAAACGAGGGTCCTTTACCTTTGATTCCAGGGCAGAAGCAATCACAACTTTGATGCGATCTGCCACTTTAGCCGCGCGGTGCGAATTTCCCATTGCCTATGCTCGCTTCTTTTCCCGCATCTCGAATACTTCGAAGACATCGCCGATTTGAATGTCTTTGAATGAGCCTACGCCAATACCGCACTCGAATCCTTCACGAACTTCGGTTGCGTCATCTTTGAATCGCTTGAGTGATTCAACTGTGAGGTTATCGCCAATAACGACTGAGTCACGAAGTACTCGTGCCTTAGCGTTACGTTTGATGACACCGGTTGAGACCATAGATCCGGCAATCGTTCCGAACTTGCTGGACTTGAAGATTTCACGAACTTCAGCGGTTCCGATTGTGACCTCTTCATACTCAGGCTTAAGGAGTCCCTTGAGGGCAGCTTCGATCTCTTCGATCGCCTTGTAGATGACGGAATAGAATCGAACCTCGACTCCTTCTTCATCAGCGAAGATTGCGGTATGAGCTTCAGGTTTGACGTTGAAGCCAACGATGACCGCACCAGAAGCAGAAGCTAGAGTTACATCGCTCTTGGTGATTGCACCAACACCACGATGGATAACGCGCAGATCAACTTCAGTACCGACATCAAGTTGGATCAATGCATCTTCCAGCGCCTCAACCGATCCACTCACGTCACCCTTGAGAATGAGATTAAGGGTTGTAACTTTCGATTTCTCGAGGAAGTCTTCCAAGGAGACTTTCTTGCGTGCCTTCGCGAGTGCAGCATGACGTTCGCCCGCTTGACGCTTCTCTGCGATTTGGCGCGCGGTTCTGTCGTCTGGCGCAACAATGAAACTGTCGCCGGCACTTGGAACTGATGTGAATCCAAGTACTTGAACTGGACGTGATGGCCCAGCAATCTCAACTGCGTGACCAAATTCGTCCATCATGGCGCGAACACGACCGAAGGCGCTTCCGGCAACAATGGCATCTCCTACGCTGAGAGTTCCGCGCTGAACCAAGACTGTTGCAACAGGTCCGCGACCACGATCAAGGTGAGCTTCGATGGCTACACCGCGAGCATCATCATCATGAATTGCTCGAAGATCAATTGCCGCATCTGCTGTGAGCAAAATTGCTTCCACTAATTGATCGATTCCGGTTCCCTTTGTTGCAGAGACGTCTACGAAAAGGGTGTCTCCACCGTACTCCTCAGCAATCAGGTTGTACTCAGTGAGTTGTTGACGAATCTTTCCTGGATTCGCGCCTTCCTTATCCACTTTGTTGACTGCTACAACGATTGGGACATTGGCAGCTTGAGCATGGTTGAGCGCTTCAATGGTTTGAGGCATGACTCCATCATCGGCAGCGACAACAAGTACTGCGATATCAGTAACTTTCGCACCTCGGGCGCGCATAGCGGTGAACGCTTCGTGACCAGGTGTGTCGATGAATGTGATTGCGCGATTGATGCCATTGTGATCATGATGAATCTGGTAGGCACCAATATGCTGAGTGATTCCGCCAGCTTCACCTTTGACAACCTCAGTCTGACGAATTGCATCAAGAAGTCTTGTCTTACCATGATCAACGTGACCCATTACTGTGACGACTGGAGGGCGCAGACTTAGTTCGTCAGGATTAACATCAGAGAGTTCTTGTTCGAGATTGATATCGAACTCTTCCAAGATTTCACGGTCTTCATCTTCTGGAGAAACGACAGTGATCTTGTAACCAAACTCGCCACCTAGAACATGAAGAGTGTCTTCATCAACTGATTGGGTTGCAGTAACCATTTCGCCAAGATGGAATAGAACCGAAACTAACGCTGCGGGATCTGCACCTATTTTCTCTGCAAAATCAGCAAGTGATGCACCGCGACGTAGACGAATAGGCGTATTTCCATCACCGCGTGGAACGACTGCTCCACCAAGCGTTGGTGCAGCCATATTGTCGATTTCTTCGCGACGAGTCTTCTTGCTCTTGTAATTCTTTTTCTTGCCAGCATTCTTTCCGAATGCGCCACCAGCTCCGGGACGTGCGCCTGGTCTACCTGGCGCGAATCCTCCACCTGGTTTACCTTGTCCAGGTCGTGCTTGCCCTGGAGCACCAGGACGAGTTGCACCAGCTTGCGGACGATACGGTCCAGACGATGATGGTGCGCCACCAAACTTTCCGCCACCTTGTGGACGTGCAGAACCATCCGGTCTCTGTTGTGGACGCGCTGCAAATCCAGGACGTACTGATCCGGGACGTGGTCCTGACATTCCACCTGGTCCACCTTGTGGACGTGGAGCACCGGGTCTTGAAGCACCAGGCCCACCTTGTGGTCGTGGTGCACCTGGACGTGGACCACCTGGACGTGGTCCGCCCGGTGTTGAAGTTCCAAATGGATTATTTCCGGGACGTGCTTGCGGACGAGGTGCAGGTGGAGTTGTGCCAAATGGATTATTTCCGGGACGTGCACCTGCAGCAGGAGGAAGATTAGGTTTCGGAACATTTGTTGGAATTGGCGCAGGAGTAATAGGTGCGTTCTGTGATGGAGCTGTTGGTGTCTCTGGAGTTGGAGTCACCGGCGCTTCCACGACATCGGCAGTTGCTTTTTTAGCAGCAGCTTTCTTTGCTGGAGCCTTCTTCGCTGGTTTTGCTTCAGCGGCAGGCTTTGCGACAGGCGGAAACTTCTCAAGGAATTTTCGAACGACTGGTGGTTCGACAGTTGATGATGCGGAGCGAACAAACTCGCCCATCTCTTGGAGTTTTGCAAGGACATCCTTGCTCTCCATACCTAAATCTTTTGCTAATTCGTAAACGCGGACCTTTGCCACTTTTCTCCTTTTGTGGCTCCTCGTTTACCAATAAACGCGAAGCCTAAATTGACCTACTCATGATTGTGTGATGCTCATTTGAGTGCCATTGCCTTAGACCTAGCCTTCTCTCCAGTGGAGATTCGTGAGGGAATTCCTCACATGCCAACCATACCTCTAGGGGTGTTATTTCACGAAACTTCTGGCTCCCCGCCCTCGGGAGCCGCCTGAACTTCACCGTCAGAGTGAATATCGATCCGCCACCCCGTCAATCGTGCAGCAAGCCGGGCGTTCTGGCCATCTTTACCAATTGCTAATGAGAGTTGATAGTCAGGAACGATTACCTTCGCAGAGCGAGTATCGAGATTAACAACCTCAACTTTGGAAACTCGCGCAGGAGCTAGCGCATTACCAACATAGTCTGCAGGATCATCTGACCAATCAACGATGTCGATCTTTTCGCCATGTAATTCATCCATGACCGCACGAGCGCGCGCTCCCATTGGTCCAATAAGCGCACCTTTTGGACTTACACCTGCGCGATGTGCTCGGACTGCAATCTTGGTGCGATGACCAGCTTCGCGCGCAACACCCATGATCTCAACAATGCGATCGCGAATCTCTGGAACTTCAAGCGCAAAGAGTTGTTTGACAAGCGCTGGGTGGCTACGTGAGAGAAGAACTTCAGGCCCTTTTTGACCTTGCTTTACATCGACAACGAAGCATTTAATGCGGTCGCCGTGAGTGTAAACCTCACCAGGAACTTGCTCATGTGGGGGAATCTTTCCTTCTACTCGACCTAGGTCGATGTAGACCATCTTCTGATCCCTGCCTTGTTGGATTACTCCAGAGACTATGTCGCCGACGGAAGCGCTGAACTCACCGACAATCTCTAGATCTTTTGATTCACGCAATTTCTCTTTGATGATTTTTCGAGCCGTTGATGATGCAATGCGACTGAAACCTTCAGGTTCATCGACCAGCTCGTCGATTCTCTCTCCATCAGCTCCGAAGACAGGAACAACTATTTTGATTTCGCCGCTGAGACGATCAAGCCGCGCATGTGCAAATGGCTTGGCTTCTGGCAGTTCGTTATAGGCAGTTTTAACTGCTATCTCAATCGCTGTGATGAGTCGCTCTAACGGAATCTCACGTTCGATTGTGAGAGCTTCGAGTATTTTCATATCAACGTTCATGGTTGCTTCACATCCTTGCGGTTGAACTCAACTTCTACCTGGGCGCGAGCAACCTCACTGAAGGGAACTTCTAGCGTTTTCCCTTTACTTTCCAGCATAACCTTCTCTGCATCTACGATCTGAATTCGACCAAGATACTTCTCGCCCGCACGAGGTGTAATAGCAACGAGACGACCAACGTTCTTCTTCCAGTGTCGAGGCAGGGTCAATGGTCGATCAATACCCGGCGTTGTTACTTCAAGGGTGAAAGGCATCTCGCCCATCTGTGAGTAATTATCAAGAATGGCAGAAACTTCCTTAGAGACCACGGTGACTTCGTCAAGAGAAGGGTTTCTATCGTCACAATCAACAACGACCGCAATTAGTCGACGTTTACCAACAGGGGTAACGGTGACTTCTTCCAATATAAATCCTGCTTGTGTAACTGCAGGAGTGAGTAATTCAACGAGATTATTCACGAGCGACATATCTGACCTGCTTACCTATTTAGTTATTGTGAAATTGTGGGGAGATAAGAGTACCTGAGTTTCTACCCCCGTAAAAATGTGTCATATGCCAGACGGAGAATCAATATCGTGGTCACACCCAAAAAGACTTTTCTGATGAGAGTCGATCCACCCTTGAGCGCCCAGCGAGCACCAAGAAACCCTCCGGTGAGATTTCCAATTGCCATAGTCAGTCCTAGTACCCACATGATCTTGCCATTGAAACCAAAGACCATAATCGCGCCTAGGTTTGTTGCTAGGTTGACGATCTTTGCGGTAACCGACGCTTGCAAGAAAGCAAAACCCAAGAGCGCAACCAAAATCAACATGAGGAAAGAACCAGTTCCGGGACCAAAGATTCCGTCATAAAAACCAATAACGAGCCCCGCAAGAACGCCCATGCTCACTTGGTGTTTGCGAGCAAATCGAAAGTTTTCAACTAACCCAAGTTCTTTTCTCCGCCAGGTATATAGCGCAACGATGATGAGTAGCACCAGAATGATCGGCCTGAAGGCATCTTTCGGAATGCGAGTGGCAACACTAGCTCCAAGGCCTGAGCCAATGAATGCAGGTAGCGCCATTGCAAATGCCAGCTTGAAATCAGGTCGTATCTTGCGAAGATAAGAAGCGGTGGCACCGAGCGTACCGATAAATGAAGGTAGTTTGTTAGTGCCCAGCAAGACGGATGGCGCAGTATTAGGCATGGAAATTAAGAGCGATGGAAGTTGAATCAATCCCCCGCCACCTGCGATGGAATCAACAAATCCTGCAAAACCTGATGCGAGAACTAGAAAGATAATTACTTCAACGGAGATTTCCACAATCGAGAAATTAACCGATGAGCTTTACAAGATGTGTAACGATGTCACCGACTGGAAGTTCTGACTTCTCTCCAGTCTTGCGGATACGGAACTCTACTTTTCCGTCTTGTAGCCCTTTGCCAACAATCACAATGTAGGGATTACCAATGAGCTCAGCATCTTTGAATTTAACGCCAGGACTTGAATCTCGACGATCATCTAGCATCACAGAAATGCATTTATCTTCGAGTTCGATGGCGATTTTTTCTGCAGCATCAAAGGGGGCATCATCACGTCCTGTTGCGACGATATGCACCTTGGCAGGCGCTATTTCTTCCGGCCAGATTAATCCAATCTCGTCGTGGCTCTGCTCGGCAATCGCAGCTACGGCGCGTGAGACTCCTATTCCATAAGAGCCCATTGTGACGACGCGAGATTTACCCTCGTTATCAAGAACAGTGAGATCAAGGGCTTCTGCGTACTTACGACCGAGCTGGAAGATATGACCAATCTCGATTGCACGGTCAATCACAACAGGAGTTGAACATGATGGGCATGAGTCACCTTCGCGCACTTCTGCTGCCTCGATAAATCCATCGACAGTGAAATCGCGACCGTGAGTGACATAGCGCATGTGCTTATTCTTTTGATTTGCACCAGTCACCCAGTGTGAACCAACTTGGACACGTGGATCTGCATAAAGCATGAGTCCGAACTTCTTGGCATCTTGCGGTCCTACATAACCCTTCACGAGTTCTGGTCGCTTGGCAAAGTCAGCATCATCAAAGAGTCTCAGTTCTTGCACGCCTGGAAGGTTTGCTTCGAGGCGCTTGAGATCAACTTCGCGATCACCAGGAACAAGTACGGAGATTGGCTTGTTGTCTGCCATTAAGAGGACATTCTTCAATGTGTCACTCGCCGTAATTCCAGCGTTAAATTTCTTGTTCATAACATCGACTAAAGTTTCGATGGTTGGAGTATCAGGCGTATCCAGAATCTCCATGGCTGGAGGATTATCAAAGTCTTGGCTCTCTACTTGCGTGGTCATTGCCTCAACGTTGGCGGCATAACCACACTTAGGACATAAGACGTAAGTGTCTTCACCCGTAGTGCATGGCGCAAGGAATTCTTCTGACTTTGATCCACCCATCGCACCTGACATCGCAGAAACAATGTTGAACTTCAGACCAAGGCGATTAAAAGTCGTGACGTAGGCCTCGCGATGTTTCTGATATGAAAGTTCAAGACCTGCTTCATCGAGATCAAAGGAGTATGAATCCTTCATGACAAATTCACGGCCTCGGATAATTCCGCTACGAGGACGAGCTTCATCACGGTACTTTGTCTGGATCTGATAAATCGATAACGGAAGATCTTTATATGAGGAGTACTCGCCTTTAACCATGAGAGTAAACATCTCTTCATGTGTTGGGCCTAGTAAGTAATCGCTTCCTTTACGATCTTGCAATCGAAATAGAGCTGGACCGTATTCTTCCCAGCGATTGGTCTTCTCGTAAGGTTCGCGTGGAAGCAGGGCTGGGAAGTGAACTTCTTGAAAGCCTGCCCGATCCATCTCTTGGCGAACTACGCGCTCCACATTGCGAAGTGCGATAACGCCCAGTGGTAACCAGGAGAAGATTCCAGCGGCAATAGGTCGGATATACCCCGCACGAACTAAGAGTCTATGACTAGCGACTGAAGCATCTGATGGGTCATCTCGTAAGGTGCGAAGAAATAGTGATGACATCCGCAACATGCGGCGTAGCCTAGCGAATTACTTAACGTTTACTGATGGTTCGCCAGATTCGACACCAGCGGCTTCCATCTCTTCGGCTAAGCGCATCGCTTCTTCGATGAGAGTCTCAACGATCTGCGCTTCAGGAACAGTCTTGATGACTTCGCCCTTCACGAAGATCTGTCCCTTGCCGTTACCAGATGCGACACCAAGATCAGCTTCGCGCGCTTCGCCAGGGCCATTCACGACGCATCCCATGACAGCGACGCGAAGTGGAACTGTCATACCTTCTAATCCTGCTTGGACTTTTTCGGCCAGGGTATAGACATCAACTTGTGCACGTCCGCATGATGGGCACGAAACAATCTCGAGTTTACGTTGGCGAAGATTGAGAGATTCAAGAATCGAGATTCCAACTTTCACTTCTTCAACAGGTGGCGCAGAGAGCGATACGCGGATGGTGTCTCCGATTCCTTCCGCTAAGAGAATTCCAAATGCGGTTGCAGACTTGATTGTGCCTTGGAATTGTGGGCCCGCTTCTGTGACGCCAAGATGAAGTGGGTAATCACACTTCGAGGCAAGAAGTCGATAAGCCTTGACCATTGTGACGGGATCATGATGCTTTACTGAAATCTTTATATCGGTAAATCCATGCTCTTCAAATAATCCGATTTCCCACATCGCAGAATCCACCAGAGCTTCTGGAGTGGCCTTTCCATATTTTGCAAGAAGTCGAGGATCGAGTGATCCAGCATTGACTCCGATACGAATGGGAATACCAGCATCTCCAGCAGCTTTAGCAACTTCTTTTACTTTGTCATCAAACTGTTTGATATTTCCTGGATTAACTCGAACTGCAGCGCACCCTGCATCAATGGCAGCAAAGATGTACTTTGGCTGGAAGTGAATATCAGCAATGACTGGAATCTGAGATTTCTTTGCGATGTGCTTGAGGGCGTCTGCATCATCTTGGCTTGGGACAGCAACGCGGACAATCTGGCACCCAGAGGCGGTGAGTTCTGCGATCTGTTGGAGAGTGGCGTTTACATCCGCGGTCAAAGTGGTGCACATCGATTGAACTGAGACTGGGGCATCTCCACCCACTAAGACGCTTCCAACTTTGAGTTGCTTGGACTTACGACGCGGAGCAAGAGTTGGAAGTGGAGCCTGTGGCATTCCCAGATTGACCATGGACGTATTCTGCCTCAAAGATTGAAATTAATGGGATTGAAGATATCGGCGAAGAGCAAGAGCAGGGTTAAGAATGCCAGAGCGATGAAGACGACCATCGTGATTGGCGTGAGCTTCTCCACATCAACATGACCCGGGTCTGCTTTGCCACGAATTGCTGCCACTTTTCTACGGCCGCCCTCATAGAGCGCTACAGCCATATGGCCACCATCCAACGGCAATATTGGAAGTAGATTGAAAATTCCCACAAAGATATTTAATGATGCAACGATTAAGAGGAAGGTTGCGATTTTTTCTCCGGTAGAGAGGTTTCCGCTGGAGACTGTTTCGCCGCTTGCGCGTGCTACGCCAACAATTCCCACCAGACCTTCTGAGTTTCGCTCTTCACCTAAAAATGTCTGTCTCATCAGAGCAGGGATCTGTGCGGGCAATCCAAAAAGAGCCTTAATTGAGCCTTGGAAAATCGCGGAGGTTGCCTTGAGAGATGAACCGATTGCAGTGACGGGGTTTTCTCGCACCAATCCATACTCATTGATAATTCCTAGAAAGCCACGAGTCTCACCTTCAACAACGCGTGATGCTGGCGTAACTGGTATCGAGATTTGCTGCCCGTCGCGTTGAATCAATAAAACTATTTCCTTGCCGGCAGAAGTGCGAAGTATCGGAGTAATTTCTTCCCACTCTCGAGTCTCGCCGTTAACTCCAATGATCTGATCTCCTGGCTGGATACCCACTTGTTTTGCAGGAGAGATGGGGTCTGTGGAGGCACATTCGGTGGAGCTAGGAACGCAAGGAACGACTTGTGAAACTGTCGGCAAGACTTGAGAAGTTCCGACGCCAGCAAAGAGAGTGAAGAGAAGAAGAATGCCGAGGACAAAGTGTAAGAATGAGCCTGCGCCAAGGACTACGAGTTTGCGGGGAACGCTTGCGAGGTAGAAGGCTCGTGGCTTTACATCATCAGGTAGCTCTTCATGCAATGACATCCCTGAGATCTTGCAATAACCGCCAGCAGGAATAGCCTTCAGACCGAATTCTGTTTCTCCGCGCTTGGTAGACCAAATCCGACTTCCAAATCCCAAGAAGAACTCAGTAACGCGCATGCCATAGCGCTTTGCGGTGATGTAGTGGCCAAATTCGTGAACCATCACAGATGCCAACAAAGCAATCACGAAGGCGATGACTCCCAAGAAACCCACGTATTCCCCTATCGTTTCGCGAGCGCTTCATGCGCTACACGCCGAGCATCATTCTCAATAGCGCTGACATCAGCGAGGTCTCTGACCACAGATGATGCATGTCCACCAAGGGTTGTGACGGTCTTCTCAATGGTATCCACAATTGCTGTGAAGGCGATTTCTTCTCTCATAAATGCCGCTACTGCGACTTCATTTGCTGCGTTATACATTGCAGCAACTGCTCCGCCCAATGCTCCACAACGGCGAGCAAGATCTACTGCAGGAAACTTCTCATTATCAATCGGCTCAAAACTCCATGCTTGTGGAGTCTTCCAGTCAATTGCTTTCATCGCCTCATTGACTCGATCTGGATAAGCGATTGCATAGGAAATCGGGCCCTTCATATCAGGAGGCGATGCTTGTGCAATTGTTGAACCATCTTTGAATTCGACCATCGAGTGCACGATTGATTGTGGGTGAATAACAGCTTCGATCTTCGAATATGGGATATCGAATAGATAATGCGCTTCGATTACTTCAAGTCCCTTATTAACTAGAGTCGCAGAATTAACTGTCACAACCGGACCCATGGACCATGTTGGATGATTAAGGGCATCAGCTAGCGTTACGGTCGATAAATCTGCGACATTTCTAAATGGCCCACCGCTTGCAGTAAGAATGAACTTAGAAACATCTGCTGCTTTCCCGGCCAGCATCGCTTGGAACAAGGCGGAGTGTTCTGAATCTACGGGGATAATCTTGTCGCGACCATGAGCCATCACAAGATCTCCACCAGCTACAAGTGACTCTTTATTAGCAAGCGCCACTGTGTTTCCAACTTCGAGCGCAGCCAAAGTCGGACCCAGACCAATAGAGCCTGTAATGCCATTGAGAACTACATCGCATGACAACGCTGCGATCTGGCGAGACGAATCAGCGCCATCAATTACTTCAACCCCAGGTAGAGCAGCACGGAGAGTCGATCCATCACTAGTGGTACCAACAATGGGGACATCGAATTTCTTGACCTGCGCAATCAATCTTTCAAGATTATTTGAACCCGCACTCAATCCGACGACACGGAACTTGGTGGGATTTGCCGCGATTACCTCGAGGGCTTGGACCCCGATTGAGCCCGTTGAGCCCAAAATCACGATATCGCGCATGCCCCCATCTTCTCAGAAATGAGTGGAAGAAATCGAAAAGATAGAATGCTCGCATGACTACTGGACCACATATCCCGCAGGAGAGAAAACTCATTACGGCAATTCCGGGGCCAAAATCCCAAGAACTCATCAAGCGCCGTTCCGAAGCAGTTTCAGCCGCTCTTGGAATGGCGATTCCTGTCGTAGTCGAGAAAGCTGGCGGTGGAGTCATCATCGATGTTGATGGCAACTCCATTATCGATATGGGTGCAGGTATCGCAGTCGTTAACGTTGGTAACTCCGCGGATCGGGTCGTCAAGAATGTTCAAGAGCAAGTAGAGGCCTTCACACATACCTGTTTCATGATCGCGCCATACATGGGATACATCGAAGTATGCGAAGCGCTCAATCGCCTGACACCGGGAACACATAAGAAGAAGTCAGCGCTCTTTAATTCAGGAGCTGAAGCAGTAGAAAACGCCGTCAAGATTGCCCGCAAATTTACTAATCGCCAAGCCGTGGTTGTCTTCGAACACGGTTATCACGGACGTACCAACCTCACGATGGCGATGACCGCAAAGAACATGCCTTACAAGGATGGCTTTGGCCCATTTACCCCAGAGGTCTATCGCATGCCAATGGCATATCCGTATCGCTGCGATTCATGTTCTGGTTCGTGCAACAGCTCCGTTCTTGACACCGTCATTCATAAAATTGAAAAGGAAATTGGCGCCAACAATGTCGCTTGTATCGTCATCGAACCAATCATGGGCGAAGGTGGCTTCATCGTTCCGTGCAAGGGATTCCTTCCAGGACTTGTGAAGTTCTGTAACGACAATGGCATCCTCTTTGTTGCAGATGAAGTACAAACTGGATTTGCTCGCACCGGCCAGATGTTTGCCTGTGAAGATGAAGGCATCGTTCCTGATCTCATTACTACCGCTAAAGGCATCGCAGGTGGATTGCCACTAGCCGCTGTTACTGGTCGCGCTGATGTTATGGATTCCATTCACCTGAGTGGTTTAGGTGGAACTTTCGGTGGCTCCCCTATTGCATGTGCAGCTGCGCTCGGTGCAATCGCAACCATTGAAGAAGAGAAGCTCGTCGACCGAGCTAATCACATCGGAAAGATTATCTCGGACGCACTCAATGAGATGAAGAAGAAGTACCCCATTGTTGGAGATGTACGTGGCCGCGGGGCAATGCAAGCAATTGAACTTGTAATTCCAGGAAGCAAAGAGCCTAATCCGACAGCGCTCACATCAGCAATCAAGTACTGCCAACAAAAGGGCGTCTTAATTCTCTCTGCTGGTACTTATAGCAACGTGATTCGTTTGCTGCCACCTCTTGTGATGCCAGATCACTTGCTGAAAGAAGCGCTCACCATCCTTGATGAGGCTTTAGCTCAGGCTTAACGATCCAATAAGTTTTGCGTTGGAGAATAAGTCGTTCCTGATCGACGCTTGGCAATTGCGCTGAGCGCCTCCAGTACTACACGGTTAGCAAGAATCGCTGTGATATCTGCAGAATCAAATGGCGGGGAAACCTCCACTACATCAACTCCAACAACTGGAAGCTCAAGACAAATCCGTCGAACTGCTTCAAGTAATTCGCGTGAAGTCATTCCGCCTGGCTCAGGTGTGCCGGTACCGGGCGCCATTCCTGGATCGACGACATCAATATCAACGGAAAGAAAGACTCCGTCACAACCATCGGTGAGACGAGCAAATGATTCATCAAGAACTTCTTTCAAACCACGGTGGTGAATCTCAGTCATCTCATACGAGCGCATTCCTTGATCGCGCATCCAATTAAGGGTCGCATCATCTGGCCAATAACCGCGTAGACCTAGTTGTAAGAAACGATCTCCGCGCACATATCCAGAATCAATCAGCCTGCGCATTGGAGTTCCGTGGCCAACCAAGGCACCGAATTGCAGATCACCGGTATCGGCATGTGCATCAAAGTGCACCATTGATATCTTGCCTTTTCCACGATGCTCCGCGATACCAGCAACATCTGCAGACGCAATCGAGTGATCTCCGCCAAGAACTACGGCGATGGCACCAGCGCGCGAGATTTTCTCGGTAGCAGCCTTCAGAACGGCGAGAGAATCTTCAAGATTTCCCGGAGGCATCAATAGGTCTCCTGCATCAAATACCTTGAGATCCTTTAAGCCATCAACACGAAGCGCAAGGTGTGGGCGTTCACCATCATGCGGGAGGTAATCCCCCATACGAATCGCTTGTGGGCCAAACTTTGCGCCCGATCGATGTGATGTTCCGCTATCGATAGGCGCACCAACGATAATGACATCTGCGCCTTTATAGGTTTCAGGCTTATCTAGATCACAAGCTGGAATTCCAAGAAATGTGAAATTCGGGCCATACATGTTTCCGATGTTGGTCTCCGATGTTGGTCATGCTTGAAGTCTACTTCTTTTTATAGCCGGCAGGGCACTTTGGATTTACTGCTGTGACCTTCTTGGTTAGTTTGCCCTTGACGCAGGTGATGGTAGTTCTCTTAGTTGCGAGAATTTTGGCGTTGGCAACGACATCGGCAGTAGATATCTGAAAGGCACTGAGCAATTTTCTCTGATTAAGCAACTGAGAATCAAAAGATTGCAGATTGATATTGTTGCAGTTCATCTCCATCGGCGCTGCATTTATCAATCCCTGGAATGCACTTAGTGACTTTGGATAAATCGCTTTAGATGAATTGAGTGTGAATAGAGCTACACTCAGGTCTCCATTAAAGTCGATGCATTGCTTTACCTTGTCTTCTCTGAGTCTCAACTCTAGAGCTGCTCTTGCATCGGCTTCAGCTTTCGCTTTTGCCTCAGCCTCTGCTTTAGCTCTTGCATCGGCTTCAGCTTTCGCTAAAGCCTCGAGCTCTGCAGCGCTCGGACCTCCCACGAACTTCGAGGTTGCACCCCAAGGATTCTTTTCAATAACACAGAGGATGACTACGCCACACAGCAGTGGCACGCCATGACCGTTACCGGATCCTTCTGCCAGCGAACCATTTGAGAGCAAGTTCTTTGACGTCGCAAGGCCAAGTACGCGCCCTGTTGAATCGAAGATTGGTCCTCCAGAGTTTCCTGGGTTAATCGCAGCAGTAAATGTAAAAGTGCTCGCCTCCGAGTTGATGGAAGAAATAATGCCCGTTGTCAAAATTCCAACTAAGGATCCTGGGGAACCAATAACGCCAACCCACCATCCCTGTTTAGGCGTTGTCCCAATCCATTCCAAGCCTGGAATCGTTTGCGCGGTGGCAATTCCGGCAACATCTGAATTCTCATCCCAGGAAATAACTGTGCCATTCACCAATTTGCCGTCACTCAATTGCAACTGCACGCGTTTAGAAACTAAGCAGTCCTCGACCACGTGATGGTTTGAGATGACGTAACTTCGATAACCACTATTCGTCAATGAGTTATCCAACTCTGACTTTATTGCCCAGCCCGAGCCTTTGCCATTGGAACAGAAAACCGTGACAACTGAGGGCGACAACTTCTCTGACAAGGTCGTGAGATTTGTCGGAGGAGCGCTGAAGTTCTGCAGAGACGTACTCTCATTTGCGATGTTTCTTGGGATTTGTCCCGTAGATGAAGGTCCTGAGCTTGATCCGCTCTTTCCTCCTGGAAGAGTTACGACAAAATGGCTATCTGGAGCATAATCAAATGATTTGTCATCACTCTCCAAGTAATCTGAATAACCCTGAATTCCGAAAGTTTGTGGAAGTTTGATGCATAGTCTTGACACCTCAAAACCAATCCACCATCTACCTTCATCAATATTTGTAAAGATGTCAACAGAACAATTTGGAAATGATTGAGATCGCGTATCGTAAATCTCTCCAGAAACGGCCGTGCGATCCGTTTTCAACGTTACATCAGAGAGTTCTAAACGTATGTCACTCTTGTCATCGCCATCATAATCAAGTCCAATAAATGCCCAGGACCCCTTTCCATCGTTGAATAGGTCAGTTTTGGGCATATTTGTGAAGTGCAGATAAAAATATAACTCGTCGACACTATTATCAAAAATCGATGTTGAGACATATTCGATGTTGTATCGCGAATCAACATCTGGTCGATCGTAGGAGTCTCTCTTGGATGTTGCAGTCCATGTCGCAGCCGCATGCGTCGCATGAATTGGAATGAAGCAGCTTAAAACTAAAGTCAGGACAAGCGCTAAACTTCCTCGCCGAAGATTCTTTAGCACTGAAAAATCATATGTGAATATCCCTACTTCAGCAATGAAGCTGAATTGAGGCTAAGAATCAACTCTTCTTTCTTTGGCGACTGACGACCTGGCCAACAATAACGATAATTAGGGCGATGAAGAACATCGCACTTCCAATGACGTTAGCTTGGGCAGGAATTCCACGAGCGGCTGAGACATAAACAAATTTAGGGAACGTTGATTCGATGCCTGAGTTGAAGTTGGTGATAATGAAATCATCGAACGAGAGTGAGAAAGCAAGAAGCGCTGCGCCGGCAATACCTGGCATCACTAGAGGCAACGTCACATAGCGGAAAGTTTCACGCTCATTGGCATAGAGATCCATCGCCGCTTGCTCAAGGCGAGGATCAAGA
>JBEATV010000053.1:0-12102 GCA_041161815.1 Actinomycetota bacterium
CCAGAAGAGCCACGGACGAGTCGTGAATGCATCTTGGTAGGTCGAGATTAGTAGTCCCAATGAAACATCGGGCGCCACAACTCCAAAGCCAAGATAACTCAGGGCAGTCTCCGTGAGAATGGCACCTGACATCAAGAGGGTGACCGAAACGATGATCACACCAACCGCGTTAGGCAAAATATGTTTAAAAATAATACGACGATTTCCGGCGCCTGCAACACGTGCAGCATCGACGAATTCTCGCTCACGTAGCGTTAAGAACTCACCTCGAACTAGACGCGATAGTCCAGTCCACGAGAACGTAATGGAAACCAATAACAGAGCCGATGATGATGACAGGAACTGTGATGATGAAGTCAACAAGGCGCATCAAGACCGCATCAACAAAACCACGGAAGTAACCAGATACTGCGCCGATTACGGTTCCGAGAGTTGCGGCAATTCCGCCGATGATGAACATAACCAAAATAGAGCGTTGGGCACCGCGCATCACAAGAGCTAAGTAATCGCGACCAATATCGTCTTGACCAAATGGGTGCTCACCTAGAGCAATTCCATCGCCGTCGATAAATGGGACTGCATCAATAGTGGGGCAACCAACGGTTCCACCAGGGCAATCCTCGAAACGTAGCTCTGGCATATCTTCGAAGCCGTACTTCCACCAACCTGGAATGATGTCTTCTTCATCCCCGATTCGCCAGTCAAGCGAGGTGTAGACGATGGTGATCAATGTAAAGAGGAATACAACAGAGATCATCGCTGCGCGGTGGCGGATGAAGCGGCGGAAGACAATCTGGCCCTGACTTAGACCTTCGGTCTCCTTATTGGCAATGGCGTTTTCATTAGCCTCATTCACGACTTCTACTTCTTTTTTCTTACGCGCCATTATTTACCAGCTCCTACGCGAATACGTGGATCAAGGACTGAATAAAGCAGATCTGCAATCAAGTTCGCCAAGATTGCCAGAGTTGAAAGGAAGACGATGACGCCCATCAGAAGGTTGAGATCAAAGGTATTGATCGCCTTATTGAAGAGCGTGCCCATTCCCTGCCAAGCGAATACTCGCTCAGTGATGATGGCTCCACCAACAATTCCGGCGATATCGCCGACCATAATTGTGGTCAACGGAATCATGGTATTTCTAAATGCATGGCGCATGATGACAGTACGCTCAGTTAATCCCTTTGCGCGCGCTGTGCGGATGTAATCCTGATTGAGAACATCAAGCAAAGTACCGCGCGAGAAGCGGATATAGCCTGCGAATGAAATCAGAGTTAGCGCAAGAGTTGGCAAAATCAAGTGCATCGCAAAGTCCAAGACGCGGACCCAGAACGAAACTTCCGAGAGCCAGATGGTGGACTGACCGATGGTTGCAACAGGGCGATAGTTGACGTCATCACTTTCAACATAGGGACGCCAGTTCTGCATCATCTTGTCGAGCAGAATGAGAAGGCCAATCAGTGTTGAGGTAATGATGCTGGTACGGATAATCGGGCCACGATCGATGCGAGAAAATACAAAGGCGCCGGCAATCGAGACGATTAACAAGACGATGAAAAGTCCCAGGATTCCAAGACGTGGACGGTTGGAATCGAGGATTGTTTGAGCTGGGAAGTAGGAAATTGTTCCGACAGCAGCCATCAATAGCGTTGTCTTGAGAGCGTTCTTATCGGACAGACCCATAGAGAGGTATGTGACACCGAAAGCTATGCCGATGCCAAAGACCGCGATTGCGATTGGGCCAAGACGCGGGTAGGCCAACCATTCGGTTGCGCTAATGAAGGTCAAGAAAATTGAATTTGCAACGAAGACGCCAGAGAAAATCAGAACGACTCTCTTGCGGCTTCCACTAAATATCGCTGCCCAGAAAAATCCTGCGGCGGCGCTTAACATGACTATCCACGGCGGCGATATTTTCGCCGTCACTAAGAAGTCATTGAAGTCAATTGCAAGGTACTGCTTGAGCAAAACTGCTACCCAGAAGATTGGGAGCGAGAAGAGCAAGAAGGCAAAGAATGTCATTCCGTAGTCAAAGCGTGTGTATTGACGAAGAGCTGAGGTGATACCAAGTGAGATTCCTAGAATGATGGCAACGATTGTCGCAACTGTCACCAGGCGAATCGTGGTGGGAATTGCTCCGACGATAGCTTCGATGACCGGCTCTTGTTCGCGCGTGAGACCAAAGTTTGGATTACCCACGAATATTCCGAGCACTCCCCTTAGCCAGATGAAATAACGAAGTGGTGGTGGAAGATCGAGTCGAAGTTCACGGCTGAGGTTCAAAATGAGTTGTTCTTTATTCTGGGCATCGCTCAAGCGGAGTTCCGCGAGCGGATCGGTTGAGATCGCCGCTAAGTTAAAAAGTAAGAAACTGGAGCCAAAGAGAATGACGACGAGGGCACCAAGTCGTCGAAGCACATAGGCAAACATTCTCTACTCCTTACGCTGACAGAGACTTTATCTCTTTTGGTCACTTACATGTATTAAGTGGCACCTGGAATTTTAACCAGGTGCCACTTAATTTACTGCTATTTGCGCTACTTTTCTTCGCGCGGGTTCAAATTAAGGCTTTTTATGCCTTACTTTGAGTACTTCCACTCCCAATAGTTCCAGACCAACTGTGGTGATAGTGGGTTTGGCTTGATGTTCTGCAGCTTCTTATTTACTGCAGTAACACCTGGGTGCTGGAAGATAGGAAGGGTAAGCGCATCAGCCATGATCTGTTTTTCAATGACCAAGTACTGAGCGAGCTTGTCCTTCTCAGAGAGAAGTTGTCCACGGAGCTTCGTAACTGCTGCATCAACTGTCTTGTTGTTGTAACCAAGAAGGTTGTTACCGCAATCGGAGCAGAAGAGGTCAGCGTTACCGTCTTGAGTAATTGCTGACTTCACCCATGCGAAGAACTCTGCATCCCATGCGCTTGAATCAAGTGCGCTGGACCATGCAACAACGCCAGGTGCGTTGACATCAAAGCCTGCGCGACCAAGAGCTGCCTTAACGATCTGTGCAGATGCTGCACGACGAGCGTTTGAAGGAGTTCCCCAGAGGAGATTGATCTTGACGTCAGATGATGAGTGCTTACGTACCAATGCAAGAGCAGCTGCTTCACGCTCTGCTTGAGTTCCCTTGGTGTACTTGGAGACGCCAGAGTTCTTGATCATGTCGTCATAGCCAGGCTCGCCTGGGAAGAGCAGGAGTGAATCCATACGGACTGCCTTGGAGTTGATTGGCTTGATGAGCTTGTCCACGATTTCATCGCGTGGGTATGCCATCAAGAACTCTGATACGCCATTAGCAGTTCCGACGCGAAGATCGATGTGCTCATAAACAGCCTGTGCTCCACCGATGATCTTTGCGGTTGGGATTTCTGAAAGTAGCTTGACCGAGTCAGCTGTTGGCTGGCCCTGGTAGATATCTACTTCCTGGTTACGGAGCGCCTGAGCAGCAGCAGTTCCATCACCAATGATGCGGAAGACAACAGTCTTTACACCGTTTGTTGCAGGACCTGATGGATTGCTCTTGTGACGTGGGTTGAGAACCAAAGTTACAGCCTGACCAGGTACTGCAGTCTTAAGGATGTAACCACCATTACCTACGAGAAGTAGTGGGTTAGTTGAAGAATCAACTTTGTTGATGCTGTAGGACTTCGACCAGATTTCTCCGGCAGCCTTCATCAACTTGGTGTTATAGGAGAAGAAAGCCTTTTCAAACTTCGCCTTAGCAGCGGTGTTTGCTGCTGCGTTCTGAAGTGAAGTCTTTCCTTCTGCCATGTGAACCAAAGTGTGAACAGGTGATGGACCAGGGCCCATGATCTGCCAATCTGGAATCTTTGCATCGTATTCGATGGTTACTGACATCTTGTCAGCTGACAACGTTGGAAGACCGACATGGTGAGTGTCATATGTTCCGCCGTAGCAGAGAGCGTTGAACGCTGGAGCTACATCGTTATCTGTTGGATCACCGAGTTTTGCGGTGAATGAGTATGAGCTTGAGCAAACAACGTGAGAAAGAAGGAGATCGACACCAGTGATTGGTGTTCCATCTGACCAAACTTTGCCCTTGTTTACTGTGTACTGAACCTTGAATGGCTTCTGGCTTACGATCTTGTATGAACCAAAGATCTTGTTATCAACAAGCTTTGGTGAGCTGTCGTAGTAGTTGAAGCCAAAGCCCTGCATGTATGCAACTTCACTGTTGAAGGTGAGGTTCATATTTACAACGCTTGGGTTCAAGCCAGTGAGCTGATTGCTGGTGACGAGAACTACAGTAGAGCGAGTTGCTGCTGACGCTGGTGAGAGCGTACCGACAGCAAGTCCCGCTGCTGCTGTAGTAGCAATCGCTACCTTGGCAATGCGAGTTAATTTCATTTCTTCTCCTAGTGATAGAAATTTAAGAACGAGGTATGAGAAGTCGACTTCTCCCACACCATGCTCTTAGGGTGGCGAGAGTCTGCCCTATTTATGCGTATTTTTTCAATCCTGCCGGAGGTTAACTTTCGTTATCAAAGCGACTTCCCACGCGGGAATTAGCCCTCTCAGGACCCTTCGCGACGGCCTTCTTGGCGAGCTTTTTCGATTTTTTCAGTCGTCAGCCTCGGGGCTGCGAAAAAGAAGAGCATCAGCCCAAGGAGAGCTGAAACGAAGTAGGGGGTCCTTAAGGCTAGCTCTCGATCTCCGAGCGCATCCATGAGATCAACTAACGCGCCGCCAATCAAAGTTCCAATCGGAATGCTCCCCCAAGCAAAGAATCTATAGACGCTATTCACTCGGCCGAGAAGTTCGGTAGGGATGATGCTCTGGCGAAGCGACACGGTGATTACATTCCACAACACTGCGAAGACTGTCGAAATCGCAGTCAATAACCAGAAGAGCTGCCAACTCGATGAAAGGCCAATAATCAAACTCACTAATGGACCCGAAAGAAGTGTTAGGTAAAGAGAAGGTCCGCTACCGAGTCGTTTCGAAATTTTTGGCCCAAGAATTCCGCCCAGAGTTCCGCCAACTGCTCCTGCGGTGCCGAGAATCGCGAAGATCAAGACTGAGGTTTGCAGAACTTCTTGTGCGAAAAGAATAAACACTGCAGTGGTCAATGCACCGATTGCATTCAGTGCACCTAAGATGATGGCCATCGGTCGAAGTAATTCATGTCGCCACAGCCATCCAAATCCCTCTTTTATTTCTGCGCGGAAATTCATCTTCTCTGATTTTTTTGGCAACTCAATTGGCTTCATACTTGGAATAAGGGTTGCGATCAGTGCAGCCGATACAAAGAATGTCGCAGAGTCAAAATAGAATGGCAAAAAGATTGAAATGCCGAGTACGAAGCTACCCAGAGGTGGGCCAACAAAGCTATTCATGACGAATTCGACAGACCATAATTTTCCATTGGCGCTCTCAAGTTGCTTCTCTTCCACAACCGATGGCAGAAGAGTCTGCGCGGAGTTATCTCGCAAGACTTCTGCGCAACCAAAAAGAAGTGCCGTAATTACTAAGACTAGATACAGGAACCAGTTCGTCTCTAGTGAGGAGACACTTCCAACTTGGTTGAGATCAGGAAGTGTTGAGGCCTGAGTTGTGACCGCAATCGCTACGGCCAGAGCCAAAAGACCACGTGAAATATCCATCGCGACGATGATCTTCCGGCGATCAAATCGATCAGTAATTACGCCCGCAGGCAGAGTGAAAACCAACCATGGCAAGCGAGATGCCACGGCCACCAGAGCGATCAGCAGCGGTGAGCGCGTAACCGCAGATGCCAGCCACGGATAAGCAATGCTTGCGATTCCGTCGCCTAAATTGCTAGTGGCGTGAGCTGTCCATAGTCGCCAATAATTTTTGCCGAGGGGTTCACTCTTATCACGTTTCTTCTTACGGAATTTCACGCGTAAACCATAGCCCAATTGCTTGTCGTTACATTAACTAGTTCAATTGCGTTCTATGGCGTTTTCATTCGAAGTAAAGAAATCGATTCCTGGCTCGCAAGGTCGAACCGGTGAGATCACTACGCCTCATGGCGTAATTCAGACGCCTGCATTTATTCCTGTTGGTACCAAAGCTACAGTGAAATCAGTCTTGCCAGAATCCATCGAATCTGTCAGTGCACAAGCAGTTTTATCAAATGCTTATCATCTCTATCTTCAACCGGGCCCGGAAATTCTCGATGACGCAGGCGGTCTTTCAAAGTTTATGAATTGGGATAAGCCAACCTTCACTGACAGTGGCGGCTTTCAAGTTATGTCACTTGGAGTCGGTTTCAAGAAAGTGATTGACATGACGGGTGATTCACTCAACTCCGATGATGTCATCGCTGAAAAGCGCGAACGGCTAGCACATGTTGACGATGATGGAGTCACGTTTAAGTCTCATCTTGATGGTTCGATGCATCGCTTTACACCTGAAATTTCTATGCAGGTTCAGCACAAAATTGGCGCGGACATCATGTTTGCATTCGATGAACTCACAACTTTGCATAACACCCGCAAATATCAAGAGAAGTCCCTTGAACGAACTAGGCTTTGGGCTCTGCGCTGTCTCGATGAACACAAACGACTTACGGATGAGCGAGCTTCAAAGCCGTACCAGGCACTTTTCGGCGTTTTGCAGGGCGCGCAATATGAGGATCTCAGACGAAAAGCGGCCCGCGATCTTGGAGCAATGGAGTCTTCTGGGATCTCCTTTGATGGTTTTGGTATGGGCGGCGCATTGGATAAGTCCATGCTCGGAACAATCGTTAGTTGGATGACCGAAGAGCTTCCCGTGAACAAGCCCAGACATCTGCTCGGGATCGGTGAACCTGCCGATCTCTTCGCCGGCGTTGAAAATGGCGCGGATACATTCGATTGCGTGGCACCTACTCGCGAAGCGAGAACTAGCGCGGTCTATTCGCCCGATGGACGTTTCAATCTATCGAATAGCACCTTCCGCAGAGACTTCTCCCCAATTGATTCGGAATGTAACTGCTATACCTGCACCAACTACACCCGCGCTTATCTCAATCACCTATTCAAAGCGAAAGAGATTTTAGCTTCAACTCTTGCGACGATTCATAACTTGCATTTCATCGTCAACTTAGTAGATAGCATGCGTCAGTCAATTGATGATGGAGACTTCCAAGAATTTAAAAAGGACTTTTTGGGTCGCTACCAGTCACGCGCTCTTAGTTAGTTGACCATCGCTTCACGGCGCTTCACAGCCGCAATGACAGGGTAAGTAATTGGCAGAAGAATAATTTCGATCAGAGTCTTGTAGAGATAGCCGACGACCAAGTAATTCAAGAATTCGTCGAAACTCAACCGTCCTAGCGAGGCAATCATTGTGAAGACGATCGTGTCAACGAGTTCACCGACGGCGGTCGAGCCAATGAGTCGTGCCCAGAGCTTCTTCTCATGAGTAATTTTCTTGATCTTCACCAAAGTCCACGAGTTTGCGAGTTGTCCCAATAAGAAAGCGGTGATGCTCGCAATCACAATCTGTGGAACAAATCCCAAGATCGACTCAAAGGCGCCTTGATTGGGCCAATCAGAAGCAGCCGGTGCAATCTGAACTAGCCAGAAAGTGAGGCCAGCAATTGCGCCCAAGCCAAAACCGGTATAGATGACGCGACGTGCTGCTCGGAAACCATAAACCTCAGTGAGGATATCGCCCAAGATATAGACCAGAGGAAAGAGAAAAGCTCCTCCATCAGTCTTGATGAAGCCAAAATCAATGAATTTCGTCGCACCAATGTTAGAAATCAAGAGCAGTGCGCAAAAAACCGCAGCGATGATCGGATAAAGGCTGCGCTGATAGAAATCTTGGCTTTTCATATCGGGGTTTGTCATATCGATGAGTTTAGCCTGATGTTGAGACTGATTCGTCTCCAACTTCGATGATTCGCTTGAATGACACCAACGCAATCAGCGTTGCGATACCGCCGCCGATTAAGAATGGAAGTCGTAATCCTCCACGCGCAATTACTCCGCCTATTACCGAACCAATCGGCATCAATCCCCAAACAATTGTTCTGCGCGCTCCATGAATTCGACCATAAAGATGGGTCGGGATGAGAGATTGATAGAGCGACATCAGAAGAATATTCCAGACAGAGATCGTGAAGCCCACAACAACAGAGATTGCAACAAATACATACACATTCGGAGCAATACCCGTGAGGACAATCATGAATGAGGCCAATACGAGATTGATACCCAACGCTCGTCCACGACCAAATTTCTTCGAGGCGGCAGGCGCAGCAATAGAACCTACAAGCGCTCCAACGCCTTGAATTGCCAAGACAACTCCAAAGAGAGATGGTGCGACATTGAGTTCT
Organism: Actinomycetota bacterium; assembly: GCA_041161815.1. Classification (GTDB taxonomy): domain Bacteria; phylum Actinomycetota; class Actinomycetes; order Nanopelagicales; family Nanopelagicaceae; genus MAG-120802. Next base: position 8,308 of record JBEATV010000053.1, read on the forward strand.
TTCAGGACGAACAGCGGTGCGACAGCAGTCGAGATTGAATAGAAAAAGCCAATTGAAGTTGTGATGAGAACAATGCTGAGAATTCTCTTATCTTGATAGAGGTAATTAAGCGCAAATTTGATGTCTCCCTTAATGCCTAATCGCTCTTTGCCTTGATCATCTTCGTGAACTGGATTCACATCTTTTTGAAATGGAAAGAGGGCGAGCAATAGCGCGGCTGCTACAAATCCCGCAGTCGAGAAATAGAAAGGCAGGGCAATAGAAATTGCGTATAGGAAACCGCTCAATGGTGAACCCGCGAACTGGGCGACAATTACCTCAGAGATCTGCACCTCAGAGATCTGCAGTCGCGAATTTCCACGTTCAAAATTCGATTTATCCAGTATCTGTGGCAGAACCGATTGGGAGGTCGTATCTACCAGCACTTCACAGATACCAAAGAGGAAAACGCAGCCAAGCAAGATCCAGATATTGATGAACTCTTGAGCGATAGAGAACGCGACAAAAACCGCTATCGCCGAACGAAGTGCGTTCCCCCAGACCAGGGCTTTACGGCGGTCAACACGATCGACATATGCGCCAATCGGAATCGCGAAGAAGAGCCAAGGTAGAAGACCAAGAGCTGTCATCAAGCCGATGAGTACAGGATCTTGAGTTAACGAAACAGCCAGCAATGGAGCAGAGAGTCGCAAAACACCATCAACTAGATTGGTAATCAAGCTCGCAGACCAGATGCGAGAGAAATCCTTACCAAGGGGAAGATTCTCCGTCATGAGGGAAATTCTAACTAACGGTTGAGCAATTCCTTCATCTTCTCAATCTCTGCTTGTTGCGTCGCCACAATCGCCTTTCCGAGTGCAGAGGCGCGCGGACTATCCGAATCAAGAATCATGTCGGCCATTTCAATGGCGCCTTCGTGGTGCTTGATCATTCCTTCAAGGAAGAGTCGATCGAATTCACTTCCTTGAGCGCGAGTGAGAGCCTCCATCTCGTCATCCGAGAGCATCCCATCCATCATGTGGCCAGCATGCGAACCCATATGAGAAGTGCCCCACGTTTTCATATCCTCAATCTCAGGTGCTTGTGCGGCACGAATCTCTTCCGCGAGGGCAAGGATTTCGGGGTCTTGAGAATTCTTCAAGGCAAGTTCTGACATCTCAATTGCTTGCTCATGGTGCGGGATCATCATCTGGGCAAACATAATGTCGTTTGCGGAGAATTCAGATTTTGAGCTCCCAGATGAGGCGCAGGCCGTGAGAAAGAGGATCATGATTAGACCAAGAATCTTCTTCATAATGAGCATCGTAGAGGTGGGCGTGGTTCTTCGCAGAAGTTAGAGCCTCAGATTGAGTTCGGTTTGTGAAGGGAACCTAATGCGCGAAGAATCACGGACGCTATAAGCGTTGTGAGTATGACGTAGGTCAAAGTCAACGCCTGAAGTTCAACTGCAAATAAAGTCGAGGCAGCAAGCCCTGCGATGACCATTGAGAATTCGCCACGTGGAATCAATAGCGCCGCGACTGTCCACGTTGCGCCTTCTTCAGTTGATCCTTTCATCGCCCACCACGCTGTAATCCACTTAGTTCCTACTCCGACAACTGCAAGGAGAGTTGCTGGCAATAAAACATTTGGAATATCTGATGGATTAATGCTGAGGCCAAAGAACAAGAAGAAAATTGCGGAAAAGAGATCCCGCAGTGGCGCTAAGCGAACTCGTGCAACTATTGCAACGTCACCAGTTAAAAGGAGTCCCACCAAGAATGCTGCGACTGCGCCAGAAAATCCGAAATAAGTAGCTGCCCCAGATGCGACGAGCGCTGAACCAAAGACGGTCAGCAAGAGAGTGGCTGTATCGCCCATTATTAGAGGTGCGTGCGGGATATGAAATCCGCGTGCACCAATCAGCAAAGCAATACCCGTGATAATCAGCGCAATTGAGATTGAAATAAGCCCAGTTACGAAACCGAGTGAAGCCAAAAGGGCGCTCAAGACAGGAAGGTAAGGCGCGAGAAAGAGATCTTCGATTACTAAGACGCTTACTGCACGCTTCGTGGACTCTAATCCGTCAAGGCGAGAATCCTTGATGAATTGAGATGCGATTCCCGAAGATGAAACGTACGTTATGCCGCCCAGAGTTAAGGCACCTAGTACGCCCCATCCGAGAATGAACCCACATGCAATTCCGGGAAGGAAATTGACCACCAAATCCACTAATCCAAGGGACTTTCGCTTTTTCACCGAATCAAAAAGTTCTTCGGCAGAATATTCAAGACCTAGAAGAAGTAGTAAGAGAATCGCACCCCATTGGGCGCCAAGATCAAGAATGTCATCACTTAACTCCAAAGAAGCAATCCCACCGTTGCCGAAGAAAAGTCCGGCCAATAGGAAAATCGGAACAACAGATAGACGAAGTCTCGACGCAATAAAGGCCGCAATGCCCAATCCCACTAGGACCGAGCCAAGCTCTCCAAGAACTAGGCCATCTTCTTTAGAGAGTGAGGCTGCGAGTTCGATCATCTCAGCGACTTAACTGAATTGTCACTGGCTGGCAGCAACGGCCTGCTCGAGATGAGCTCGCACGTGTTTGGACATGTAGCCAACATAATCAATAAGCGCAATGGGCTCGCCATTTGCTTTGATTCCATGCTTCTGTAGTTGTGAATCATTCAAACCTTGAAGCAAGTCAAGATTGTTGCGGCGTAGCGCTGTGAAAGTCTCAACTGATGTTCGCGCATCTCGATCGACTTTGATCGCAGCAAATGCATCCTCATCCCATGATGAGAATTGGTAGTTATCGGTTGTGAGAATCATGCGAATACGCAGTGAGAGTGAGATTTCGGCATCACAGATATGCGCGAGGCATTGCGAAGCGGTCCAACCACCATCGCTCGGGATTTTGTCGAGACTAAATGAGAATGTGTCGTAGAACTCTTGAACACGATTTACATCTTCAATATATGTGGCAAAGACTTCCTTCGACATGTTTCTCCTAGTCCAAATCTCGACGAAGCGTGGTTCGTAACGCTACCGTTGAAAATAGCGCGGCGTAACCCAAAAGTACAAGGATTGCCGGACCTGGCGAGAGGTAATTTTCTATACTGAAGTTAAAGTCATTGTCGCCGAAATCGAGGTCTACTAGCCCAGTAATTGCGCCTGCGGGCAGATACTTTCCAATTGACTCAACGAAAGCCACTACGAGGCCTTCCACAATGAGGGTCCAGATAACCGCTCCTGTGACCGCTGCAACTTGATTCTTCACCAAGGCGCCAAGACCCACCCCAACGATTCCGAGTACAAGTCCAGAGAGAGCCGAGGCGCGGAAGACTTTCCAGAGAAGTTCGCTTGTGACCGGGGCATGTGGTTCATAAAAATTGAGAGCTATGAGTCCGGCAGAGATTGCCGTCACGAAAGAGAATATTTGAACAACCAATCCAGCTAAAGATGCTGCGATGATTTTGGCGTACAGAACCGTGCTTCTCTTCGGTGTTACAAGGAAGGTTCCTACCGCGGTTCCATGGCGGAATTCATTAGTCATGATCAGAATTCCCATAATTAACGCGAAGAGATATCCCCCTGCAGCATTGGCAAATACCGCGTTAATACCTTCCGGTGTGGAGGTGCCTGAAAAGCCCATTCCCATGCCTTCAGCCTCTGAATTCAAAACCACAATCGGAGCGACTGTACCGAGCGCTGCAAAAATTCCGGACCACAATAGCAACAACCAGTTAGCTCGAAGATAAATCAGCTTACGGAGTTCTGATTGAAGTAACTCGCTCATGCGCTTCTCCTCATGGT
>JBEATV010000016.1:0-16194 GCA_041161815.1 Actinomycetota bacterium
TGTTCTTGAACGTCCTAAGAATCGTGACCATGGTGATTATGCAACATCAATCGCACTTGCGTTAGCAAAGCCGGTTGGAAAATCACCTCGCGAAATCGCATCGATTGTTTCCACCGGTCTTGAAGGTAACCCCAACATTGAGAGAATTGATATTGCAGGACCAGGTTTTATCAACATCACGTTAGCTAAATCAAGCCAAGGCGCAATCGTTACCTCAATTATCAATGAGCGCGAGAAGTTTGGTCGTGTAACAATTCTTGCTGGAAAGAAAATTAATCTGGAATTTATCAGTGCAAATCCGACTGGTCCGTTGCATCTAGGTCATACGCGCTGGGCTGCTGTCGGTGACGCGCTAGCAAGCGTTCTTGCCGCAGGTGGAGCAGAAGTAACTCGTGAGTTCTACATCAACGATCGCGGTACCCAGATGGATCTCTTCGGTGCATCGCTTCGGGCAGTTGCGCGCGGTGAGGCGCGGCCGGAAGAGGGATATCAAGGCGAATACATCAACGACTTAGCAAAGTTGATACTTGCGCAGCATCCTGAGTACAAAGACTTGAACGAAGCAGAAGGCATTGTCGCTTTCCGTGAGGCAGGTTATTCTCTTCAATTACAACAACAGAAAGATGTACTCGATAATTTTGGTACCCACTTCGATGTGTGGTTCTCGGAACGCTCACTTCATTCAGGAGAGTCACTGGAACAAGCTCTCAAGACTCTGAAATCACAGGGCCATGTCTTTGAATCCGAAGGCGCTACCTGGCTTCGAACCACTGATTTTGGTGATGATAAAGACCGAGTGCTGATTAAATCTGGGGGAGAGCTCACCTATTTCGCGTCAGATACAGCGTATTACCTTGATAAACGACGCCGTGGCTTCGATATCTGTATCTACATGCTGGGCGCAGATCACCATGGTTATGTTGGTCGATTAAAGGCTACCGCTGCATGTGCCGGTGATAATCCGGAAGAAAATATCCACGTTCTTATCGGCCAACTCGTGAAGATTATGGAAGGCGGCCAAGAGATCAAACTCTCAAAGCGCGCCGGAACAATCATTACGCTGGAAGAGTTAGTAGAGAAAGTTGGAGTTGATGCGGCGCGTTATACGCTGATTCGTTATCCCGTTGATACGCCCATGGTTCTTGATGTCGATCTACTCAAGAAGCGCACCAACGACAATCCGGTTTATTACGTTCAATATGCACATGCCCGAATCTGTGCAGTATTGCGAAATGCGCAAGAACTTGGTTTGAAATTTGGAGTCGACTCCTATAAACCAGAGCTATTGACTCATGATCGCGAACGTGAACTTCTTGGTGGCCTAGCGGAATATCCAAGAGTTGTCGCTAGCGCAGCGGAACTTCGCCATCCACATCGCATCGCGCGTTACATCGAAGAACTCGCAACTCTGTATCACGGTTTTTACAATGATTGTCGGGTTCTTCCCATGGGAGATGAACCTGCCAGCGACATTCACTCGACGCGAGCAACTCTCTGCGAAGCGACTCGTCAAGTTATCAATAATGGCCTCACTATGTTGGGCGTCAGCGCTCCGGAGCGGATGTAGCAATGAACAACCAACTTAATTCAAAGATTTGGCCTCTCACTGCGAAACAAGAAGTCACAAATCAAGAAGAAGGCGCCATTGTTATTGGTGGATGTTCCGTTGTAGATCTTGCCCGTGAATTTGGAACACCATCCTTCATTGTCGATCAAGCTGATTTCATAGCACGTGCCACGAATTGGCGACAGAGCCTTGAGAAGCATTTCGGTACTAACGCTGGTACTGCGTATTACGCAGCAAAAGCATTCATTTCCAAGGAAATTGCTCGTTGGGTTGAAGAATCTGGTCTAGGCCTTGATGTCTGTACTGGCGGCGAACTCGCAGTAGCCAAAGCTGCAAAGTTTCCGGCAGCGCGGATTGAAGTTCATGGCAATAACAAGTCAGAACTAGAGATTGCAGATGCAATTGATTACCGCGTCGGAGTCATAGTCCTGGATTCGCTGCAGGAAATTGATCGCGTAGCGCGCATTGCCCACAGTAAAGGCGTCATCCAAAAGGTTTTACTCAGGTTAACGCCTGGCGTAGAAGCACACACGCATGAAGCAATTTCAACTGCGCACGAAGATGTGAAGTTCGGATTCTCTATCGCCTCGGGCGCAGCGTGGGATGCAATTCTTGCAACAACAAAACATGAGTCACTGAAGTTACAAGGTTTCCATGCTCATATCGGTTCACAGATCTTTGTTGCAGATGCATTTAAAGCATCTGCAGCTCGTCTCATCTCAATGCTTTCTAAATTCAAGAGTGAATTTGGATTTGAACTTCCAGAATTAGATCTTCAATTGTCACTGGCTGTAAAGAGTGAATGCGCTAACCATGGAATCGCTATTCCAAAGATTTCAATTGAACCTGGTCGCGCAATAGTTGGCCCCGCCATGATTACGTTGTATGAAGTCGGCACCACTAAAGATGTTCGACTCGAAGATGGAACCTCGCGTTGGTATGTGTCGGTCGACGGAGGAATGAGTGACAACATCCGTCCAGGTTTGTATGACGCGGAATATTCCATAACTCTCGCCAACCGAATTAGCACTGCACCATTACGCAGATCAAGAATCGTTGGAAAACACTGTGAAACTGGAGACATCATCATTAAGGATGTTCAGTTACCAAGCGATATAGCGCCCGGAGACCTTCTTGCAGTACCTGCCACGGGTGCATATGGCCGCAGCATGGCCAGTAATTACAACCATATGGTTCGCCCACCAGTGATTTGCGTCCAGAATCAAACGGCGCGCACGATTATTCGCCGCGAAACCCATACTGACCTTCTAGCCTTGGAGATTGATGAAGCGCCACGCAAACTTACCGCACACGAGAAAGGCTGATCATGAGTAATAACAGTAAGTCACTCAATATCGGCATGCTCGGCTGTGGAGTTGTGGGTTCAAGTGTGGCTCGTTTACTTCAAGAGGATTCGGGCGACTTTGCAGCTCGTTCAGGCGCGACGCTCAAGTTAGCGAAAGTTGCGGTCAAGAACACTGCAACGAAGCGCGATCATGTTTCTGCTTCAATCATTACTGGGGATGCACAGTCAGTCGTTAACGATCCTGCTATCGATATTGTCATTGAAGTTATGGGCGGCATCGAACCTGCACGTGAATTAATCCTTACCGCCATAAAAAATGGCAAGTCCATTATTACTGCCAACAAGGCGCTACTAGCTCTCCATGGCGCCGAACTCTTTGAAGCGGCAGATAAAAATGGTGTCGATCTCTATTACGAAGCTGCTGTCGGTGGAGCCATTCCAATTTTACGCCCGATGCGTGAATCAATCGTCGGAGATCATGTTCATCGCGTGATGGGAATTGTTAATGGCACAACCAATTACATCCTTACCAAGATGGATGAAGAAGGTAGCGCTTTCGCAGATGTCTTGAAGGAAGCTCAGGCACTTGGCTTTGCCGAAACTGATCCCACCGCTGATATTGAAGGCCATGACGCCGCAGCCAAAGCAGCCATCCTTGCCGGCCTTGCTTTCCATTCACGTGTGACTTCCAAAGATGTTTATTGCGAAGGAATTTCGAAAATCTCTGCGCGTGATGTTGCAGTAGCCCGGGATATGGACCATGTCATCAAGTTGTTAGCAATTGCAGAGTTAACGTCCGACAACCAAGTTTCAGTCCGAGTCCATCCAACGCTGATCTCACGACAACACCCACTTGCATCGGTACGTAACGCATTCAATGCAGTGTTTGTCGAAGCTGAATCGGCAGGTGAGTTGATGTTCTATGGTCGAGGTGCTGGTGGCGCCCCAACAGCCAGCGCAATTCTGGGAGATTTGATTGCGATTGCTCGTAACAAGACTCGTGGCGGTGAAGGCCATGGCGAGAGCGATTATGCCGAGCTAGCAATTGCTCCAATCGATAACGTCAGGTCTCGCTATCTCATCAGACTCGATGTAGCCGATAAACCGGGTGTTCTTGCAACTGTTGCCCAACTCTTTGCATCGAATAGCGTCTCCATTGAGACGGTTCGTCAATCTGGTCGTGGCGATAGCGCCGAACTTATTGTTGCAACACACTCAGCACCAGAGTCCTCGTTAAAGAAAACTGTGGCATCACTGGCTCAAAGCGATGTTGTCAAGAACGTCGAAAGTGTTCTGCGCATTGAAGGAAGTGCCAAGTGAGCCTTTTCAAGAAGAAGGGCGCGCATCAATGGCGTGGCGTCATAGAGGAATATCGTGATCGACTTCCAGTAAGTAAGAAGACTCCAGTTGTCACGCTCTGTGAAGGCGGAACACCTCTGGTCTATGCATGTGTCATTTCAGAGATGCTCGATAACGAAGTGTGGATCAAGTTTGAAGGCGCTAACCCGACTGGATCTTTTAAAGATCGCGGAATGACAATGGCGATCTCCAAAGCTGCAGAAGATGGCGCAAAAGCCGTCATCTGCGCTTCTACGGGAAATACCAGCGCTAGCGCTGCTGCATACGCGACCAAAGCAGGAATGACCCCAGTCGTACTTGTCCCGCAAGGAAAGATCGCAATGGGCAAACTCGCGCAAGCGATCGCCCACGGCTCAAAACTTCTGCAAGTTGATGGAAACTTTGATGACTGTCTCAATTTAGCGCGCGAACTCTCTGAGAAATATCCCGTCTCACTCGTTAATTCGGTCAATCCATTTCGAATCGAAGGACAGAAAACTGCCTCTTTTGAAGTTATAGATGCTCTCGGCTTCGCGCCAGACATTCATGCGCTGCCTGTTGGCAATGCCGGAAACATCACGGCGTATTGGAAAGGTTATAAAGAGTATTTCGATGATCGGATTTCGAAGTCCTTGCCACAGATGTGGGGTTTCCAAGCAGAAGGTGCCGCTCCTATTGTCCGTGGCGAAGTTGTAAGAAATCCCGAAACAATCGCAACCGCAATCCGCATCGGCAATCCTGCGTCATGGAGCCAAGCGGTCGAAGCGCGCGACACCTCGGGTGGCGTCATCGACATGGTTACTGATGAGGAGATTCTCAGTGCGTATCGCCTGATCGCAGCAAAGGAAGGTATCTTCGTTGAACCATCTAGCGCTGCTGGAATCGCGGGTCTTATCAAGTACAAATCTCAGGGTAAGTTGCCCAAGAACAAGAAGATTGTGATTACCGTAACCGGTAATGGTTTGAAAGATGTTCAATGGGTTCTCGATGGCGCCGATAAGCCAACTGTAATTCCCGTTGATGTTCGTAAAGCTGCCGAAGTGATTGGTTTGGCTTAACTATGTCGCGCGGATTTAAGGATCGCCTTACATACAAGGCAACCCCAATTCAAGTCAGCGTTCCGGCAAGCGCTGCAAATCTCGGCCCTGGCTTTGATGCGCTCGGATTAGCCTTAGAGCTGCGGGATATTTATGTGGCACAGATCCTTGATGATGAACTCTTTGATGTTGATGTCACCGGCGAAGGCGCTGATGAAGTGAAGAAAGATGGAAAACATCTCGTTATCAAAGCGATGATGACTGGGTTCGAATTTATGGGTGGCAAGCCTCGTGGGATTGCTCTGCGCGCTCTGAATGCAATTCCGCACGGCAGAGGACTTGGTTCATCGGCTGCTGCAATTGTTGGCGGGCTTTCACTGGCGCGTGGTTTGGTGCTTTCGGGAAATACTCTGATGAATGATGATGATCTGATTGCACTTGCAACCGATATGGAAGGACATCCAGATAACATCGCTGCTGCAACATTGGGTGGTGCGACAATTTCTTGGATGGAAGATCGTGCCAGCGTGGCCACCGGTTGTGCATCACGTTTCACGGTCGATTCTTCAATTCGCGCTCTCGTATTTTTGCCGCATACACAACTTTCTACCGGTAAGGCGCGACGAATGTTGCCTGAAACAGTTCCTCATAAAGATGCCTCAATTAATGCAGGCCGTTCTGCACTGCTGGTCCACGCTTTATCAATAAGACCCGAACTTCTTTTTGCAGCCACTGAAGATCATCTGCACCAGCAGTACCGCCGTGAAGCGATGCCTAAGTCCCTTGATTTAGTGAAGAAGTTACGTGGCGCAGGTGTTGCTGCCATGATCTCAGGGGCAGGCCCCTCAGTTCTTGTTTTGCATACTGGCACCGCTGCTGAACATGACGACATCGTCAGAACTGCAGGGGAGAGTTTCACTCCGATGGATCTTGAGGTGGCCACAAACGGAGCGCTGGTCTCCAACGTCTAAAGGCTTGAATTACGCTTACTTGTGCAGGGGCTTTCCGGCTAATTTCTCTGATTTGTCGCTCATGGTTGGGGGCTGGTAGATTTCAGGTTCGTCGGGCGGCAACTGAGCCCACAATCTTGAACCCCAATCTATAAGTCCTCACAAGACCTAACACCAAAAGACTTTTTTCAAAGTCTAGAAAAGAACCATACATGGCCGAAACAAATACACGTGCTCGGAGAGATTCTGGCGATCTATCTGCATTGCTTCTCCCTGAGTTAAGAAAGATTGCAACAAATCTCGGGATCGAAGGCGCAGCCGATATGAAGAAGCCGAATCTCGTCACCGCAATCACAGACCTACAAGCCGCAAACCGCGAAGCCGCAAAGGCAGAACGCGAAGCTCGCCGCGCAGCGCGCAACCAACGTCGTAATCGCAACAGCCAAGATAACAATGGCCAAGACAGCGATGATCAGGATGATTCAGCAGACAATGCTGACGAAGGCGATGACACATCAGAGAATTCCAACTCCAATGATTCCCGTGGAGATAATCGCGGTAACGACCGTGGAGATAATCGCGGCAATGATCGCGGCGGAGATAGAAATGATCGTGGAGATCGTGACTTCCGCAGAGATCGCCATCGTGATCGCGGCGGACGCGACAGAGGACGTGATCGTGACCGTGGAGGAGATCGCGGCGGACGCGAACGTGAAATCGTTCTCTCTGAAGACGATGTACTACTTCCAGTCGGCGGATTACTCGACATTCTCGATAACTACGCATTCTTGCGCACTGGTGGATATCTACCGGGTCCTAATGATGTTTATGTATCTCTTCAGCAGGTACGTCGCTACGGATTACGTAAAGGCGATGTCATCACAGGTCAAGTTCGCCAACCACGCGAAGGAGAACGTCGCGAGAAGTTCAGCGCACTCGTTCGCCTCGATACCGTCAACGGCATGGAGCCTGAATCAGCGCGCGATCGCGTTGATTTCTCCAAACTAGTTCCGCTGTACCCACAAGAGCGTCTACGCCTTGAAACACAACCAAATATCCTCACAACTCGCGTGATTGATCTGATTGCGCCAGTTGGTAAAGGACAACGCGGTTTGATCGTCTCTCCGCCAAAGGCTGGTAAGACAATGGTGCTGCAAGCAATTGCAAATGCCATCACCACAAATAATCCTGAGTGTCATTTGATGGTAGTTCTTGTCGATGAACGCCCTGAAGAAGTTACCGATATGCAGCGCTCGGTTAAAGGTGAGGTAATCGCCTCAACTTTCGATCGTCCGGCAGACGATCACACGACAGTCGCCGAATTAGCGATCGAGCGCGCAAAGCGTCTCGTTGAGCTTGGACACGATGTTGTGGTTCTTCTAGATTCCATTACTCGTCTTGGACGTGCGTACAACATTGCCGCTCCTGCTTCAGGTCGAATTCTTTCCGGTGGTGTTGACTCAGCAGCTCTCTATCCGCCAAAGAAGTTCTTCGGCGCTGCTCGCAATATTGAAGATGGCGGTTCGTTGACAATTCTTGCAACCGCGCTCGTTGAAACTGGCTCGAAGATGGATGAAGTTATCTTCGAAGAGTTCAAGGGCACTGGAAATATGGAATTGAAACTAGATCGCAAGTTTGCAGATAAGCGCATCTTCCCTGCAATTGATATCGATGCATCCGGAACTCGTAAGGAAGAAATCCTTATGGGACCAGAAGAACTCAATATCGTCTGGAAGCTTCGCCGCGTTCTGCATGCACTGGATTCACAGCAAGCGCTCGAACTATTGCTCGAGAAGATGAAGGGCACCAAGTCCAACGTCGAATTCTTGATGCAGGTCCAGAAGACCACAGTTGGGCCAGATCAATCGCCTAAAGGGGAGTAATAAAGCTCTCTTCTGAGCGTGATTGGCTCAAAAGTAGGTTGCTTCGGTAACCTTTCCGCCCTGACGAGCTGGTTCACCGACCAATCTAGTTTTCGCTAGATCGCGGACCCAGCCACTTACGAAGGAGTAGCAATGAAGAAGGACATCCATCCACAGTATTTGGAGACCACAGTTACCTGCGGTTGCGGCGAGAGTTTCAAGACTCGCTCCACAATTCCATCTGGCTCACTCTTCGTTGAAGTGTGCTCCGTCTGTCACCCGTTCTACACCGGCAAGCAGCGCATCCTTGATACTGGTGGACGCGTAGCGAAGTTCGAAGAGCGTTTCAAGAAGCAACAGACCAAGAAGTAGCTTTCTCACTTAAGGCCGTTGCTCCTGCATCTGCAGGGGCGCGGTCTTTTGTTTTTCTGTCGCAAGACGCGATGAGAATGAACGATAAGCAGATACGTGGCAGACGAGATTCAAAGAGAATTTCCAAAGGCAAGATCCAGAGCTGAGATGAAGAGAAGGGAGTGAATGAGATGGCAGATAAGAGCACAAATCGTTTTGCAACCATGCCGGAAATCTTGAAAGAGTACGAAACTCTCGAGGCCGCAATGGCAGATCCCTCAATTCACTCTGACCAAGGCAAAGCTCGTCAACTCGGAAAGCGTTATGCCCAACTCGGTCCTGTCATTGCTGGTTATCGCGCCTTTAAGAAGTGTGAAGATGATCTTGCCGCCGCGCGCGAACTCGTTGAAGTTGATGAGGCATTTGCCTCCGAGATTCCGGCGCTCGAGAGCGCGCTGGATGATGCTGCTGCGAAGTTAGAAGAGTTGTTATTGCCGCGCGATCCTAATGATGACCGAGATGTCATTCTTGAAATCAAAGCTGGAGCAGGAGGCGAAGAATCTGCGCTATTTGCAGGCGATCTACTTCGCATGTATTTGAGATATGCAGAAAAGCAAGGATGGAAGACAGAGATTATTGATGCCACAGAGAGCGATCTCGGGGGATACAAAGACATCTCTGTTGCGGTGAAATCGCGAGGAAATCCAGCGCCTGGCAGCGCGCCCTTTGCAAAACTGAAATTTGAAGGCGGCGTGCACCGCGTCCAACGCGTTCCAGAGACCGAATCGCAAGGGCGAATTCACACCTCTGCGGCGGGAGTTCTCGTGCTCCCAGAAGCCGAGGAAATTGATGTCCAAATCAATATGAATGAATTACGTATCGACGTGTATCGATCATCAGGACCTGGTGGTCAGAGCGTGAACACAACAGACTCTGCTGTGCGTATTACACACGTCCCGACGGGCATCGTTGTTTCGTGCCAGAACGAGAAGAGCCAACTTCAGAACAAAGAGTCAGCGCTTCGTATTTTGCGTGCACGTTTGTTGGCAGCAGCTCAGGAAGCTGCTGATGCTGAGGCTTCCGCAACCCGCAAGAGCCAAGTTCGTACAGTTGATCGCTCCGAGAGAATTCGCACCTACAACTTCCCAGAAAATCGACTGAGCGATCATCGCGTCAATTTCAAATCAAATAATCTCGATGCGGTCCTCAATGGCGAATTAGAAGATGTCATTGGCGCACTTCTTGAGGCTGACAAATCAGAGAAGCTCGCTGCTGCTGAAGCTTGATGCGAGATTGTCATGAGCATTAAGGAAATCCTGCGAGAAACTCGCGAACGTTTTGCAGCGCTCCAGATTGAAGGTGTTGATGCCGAACTCTTGCTAGCTCACGTACTTGGCGTTGGTCGCATGGATCTTCATGCCCGCGACTTTGCACTCACAGTTGAACAACGTGAACTTTTTGATGAGTTAGTTGATGCACGTATTACGGGCGCACCCACCCAGTACCTCACAGGTGAAGCCCCATTTCGTTATCTGACATTTTCGGTAGGGCCAGGTGTTCTCATTCCACGTCCAGAGACAGAACTCTTAGTTGATGCAGCGATGGTTGAGATTGAACGGATTCAATCTGCGCCGGGTGCTGCCGCTCAGTTATCAGTCAGTGTTATCGATCTAGGCGCGGGTACTGGTGCAATCGCGATTTCTATCGCCCATGAAGCGCGCCAGCGCCAGATGCCGGTCCACGTTGTAGCGGTAGAGAAGTCCGAAGCGGCAACAGAGTGGCTGAAGAAGAACATAGCCCGTCATGAAGTTGATGTTCGCGTCATTAGCGCCGATGTTTCCGATGCGATGCAAGGGGTCAAATGCGACATTGTTGTCACAAACCCACCATACGTTCCTAATCATGTAGAGCTTCCTTCACTCGTTGCAGGAAATGAACCTGCCGATGCGCTCTATGGAGGCGAAGGAGACGGGCTCGAAATCCCACGTCGATTCATTTCATCTGCGACTCGACTATTGAAGAGCGACGGCTATCTCATCATCGAACACTTTGAAGCTCAATCATCTGCCATTGAAGCGCTCTTGCAACCAGACTACGCTGAGATTTCTCATTACACAGATTTGAATCGGCGTCCGCGATGGATAACAGCGCGCAGAAAGGGGGAGTGATGGGAGAGAGATTTTCATTAACTGACGGAACAGTTGATCACGACGAACTTGTCGAACGAGCAGTAGCTGCGTTGCGCGATGGTAAGTTGATCATCGCACCTCTAGAGCATGCATATGTTTTTGTCGCAGATGCGTTTAACCACGGCGCTGTGAAGAAAATTCACTTACTTCGCCAAGATGCCCGAGGCGTTGCAGCCCAAGTACTGGTCGGAGACATCAAGACTGTTAAAGGCATCACCCGTGAATTTGGAAGCACAATCTCTGCACTCTGCGAAAAATTCTGGCCCGGACTTCTCACAGTAAATGTTGCTCCCGCTCAAGGATTGGTCTGGGATCTGGGTGACGAGCGAACTCTCGATGAGATTTCACTACGCGTTCCAGCAGCGGATTTCATCCGCGAGGTTGCACTTGCCTGCGGACCTCTTGCAATTGGATCGGCTGCGCTCGCGGGTCGACCAGCGACGCGAAAATCGAAGTTTTTCCCCTGCCTTGATAGCGACTATGCCGCAATATTTGATGCGGGCGAACTCCCCGAAGGCCCCACTTCGACCGTCGTCTCAGTCAAAGACGATGGGATTATTGTGCGTCGACAAGGGGCAATATCACTCAGCGATATGCGCGCGATAACGCCAAATATCGCAGTTCCCGCCTAGGATTTCGCACATGTCTGAGACTTTCTTTGGCCCTGATTTCTCTATGCTGCAGAAGCAAGATCCAGAAATCGCCAGCATCGTGCTCTCAGAACTTGATCGCCAACGAAAGAGTCTGCAACTCATAGCCAGTGAGAACTTCACATCACCGGCAGTTCTAGCAACGCTTGGTTCAACGCTCTCCAATAAATATGCAGAGGGTTATCCAGGTAAGCGTTACTACGGCGGTTGCGAAGAAGTTGATAAGGCCGAAGTTATTGGAATCGCGCGAGCCAAGGAACTCTTCGGCGCCGAGCATGCAAACCTCCAACCACATTCTGGTGCGAGCGCCAACGTTGCGGTCTATCAAGCATTCACTAAACCTGGTGACACAGTTCTTGCAATGTCACTGCCGCACGGCGGACATCTCACCCATGGTTCGAAAGTAAATTTCTCTGGAAAATGGTTCAACGTTGAGTCCTACGGAGTTCGCCAAGACAATGAATTGATTGATTACGATGAATTGCGCGACATTGCACGTCGCGTGAAACCTAAGATGATCTGCTCGGGTGCGACGGCGTATCCCAGTTTGATTGATTTCAAAACAATTCGCGAAATCTGCGATGAGGTTGGAGCAATCATGTGGGTTGATGCAGCGCACTTCATTGGATTGGTTGCGGGCAAGGCGATTCCGTCACCGGTCCCATATGCCGATGTTGTTTCTTTCACAACCCATAAAGTTCTGCGCGGACCGCGCGGTGGCATGATTCTTTCGAAGGCTCAACATGCAGCGGCCGTAGATAAAGCTGTATTCCCGGGCATGCAAGGTGGGCCCATCATGAGCGCTGTGGCGGGTAAGGCGGTTGCTCTCAAAGAATGCGCCACGACCGAATATCAGAATTACGCCAAGAAAGTCATTGATAATGCCAAAGCGCTCGCTGGTGCATTAGAAAAAGAGGGGATGCGTGCTGTCTCAGGAGGTACAGAAACCCACTTGGCGTTGATCGATATTCGCAGTACGGGCGTCAATGGAAAAATTGCGGATGAGAGATGTGGTCGCGCTGGAATTTCGCTTAATAAGAATGCGATTCCATATGACCCAGAGACTCCTGCGGTCACCAGCGGTATTCGAGTCGGAACACCTGCAACAACAACTCAAGGCATGGGAATTCCAGAGATGTCACAGATTGCTACATTAATCGCTCGCGCGATCAAAGAAGGTGAAGACGAAGCGAAGGCAGCCGCAATTCGTAACGATGTCTATGCCCTAACCGCGCAATTCCCTGTTTACCCACGTTAAAGAGCGACGTTAATCAATGCGCGAATACATCCTTACACTCTTAATTGCTGCGGTTCTGACGTACATGCTGACCCCTCTTGTCAGAAACTTCGCACTTCGCCAAAGAGCAGTCGCACGTGTTCGCGAACGTGATATTCACACAGAGACTACTCCGCGTTGGGGCGGCGTTGCTATGTGGCTTGCAATGGCAATCACGCTGCTCATTGTTCAAAATCTCGAGCTTGTTGGAAAAGCCTATAGCCGCGAATTACTAGGAATTTTTCTCGCTGCAACTTTTGTGCTCTTGATTGGAGCGCTTGATGACCGCTTTGAACTTGATGCTGTAACTAAATTGGCAGGTCAAGGTTTAGCTGCGGGAATTCTCTTGCTCTTCGGAATTCAAGTTCTCTGGTTGCCGATTGATGGCATCATTGTGTTGCCCACAAATATAGGCCAAGTTCTTACAGTCTTAATTGTCGTTGTCATTATCAACGCGGTGAATTTCATTGATGGGCTTGATGGATTGGCTACTGGAATCGTTGCGATATCTGCTGCTTCATTCTTTGGCTTCTCATATCTATTGGCGGTTGAAAATGGCTTCAGCCGAGCAGGTGCGCCGTCACTTGTTACGGCAATCGTGATTGGCACATGCTTGGGATTTCTGCCACACAATTTCCATCCGGCCCGAATTTTCATGGGCGATTCAGGCTCGATGTTCTTAGGTTTAGTACTTGCTGCAGCTGCAATCACTCTGATGGGACAGATTGATGCAAACGCAGTCTTCTCCGAAAACATTGGCCCTGCAGCGCTTCCACTCTTGCTGCCATTTGCAGTTCTTGCAGTTCCGTTACTTGATCTGGGACTTGCAGTCTTAAGGCGCCTTCGTCAAGGAAAGTCGCCTTTCGCACCAGATAAGGATCACCTCCATCACAAATTGATGGCTTGGGGAAATTCACAACAACGAACGGCCGTAATTCTCTATCTGGGAACTGCGATGCTGGCGATGCCAGCAATGTTGTCAGCGTTTATTCCTCTCTGGGCAGCTTTCACGGTAGGCCTCGCCCTGCTGTTCATTGCACTTGCCATAACTAATCGGAAAAAGATGAAAGTGAAAAGTTAATGGAGATAGCTGAGTCAAATAAGGCAATGTGGAAAGGGGCGCTGTTTCCATCTCTCATTTTGAGCGCTTTATCCATCCTGGTTTCTACTGTGCTCTTAGGTTCTTCAGGGTTCTTTGGAAGCTTGCTTGCCTCATTTACGGTTGTCATTTTCTTCTCGGTCTCACTTCTCGTGTCACGTCTCACCAAGAGCGCTGACCCAATCAGCACAATGGCACTTGCCATGTTCTCGTATTTCACAAAACTCTTATTGATTGCAGGCTTTCTCATTGCAGTGACGCGATTGACCGATGAAGGCGATGTTGATCGCACGGCATTTGGGGTCAGTGCGCTCATTGTGGCCACGGGCTGGTTAGCCGGCGAGGTCCGCTCTTTCTTTCGGCTACGGCTACAGTTACCCTTACCCCAGCAGGAATCTCAACAGCAGGAAACTAGTTCTCAGGAATAATGCGGCTCATGGTGCCGAAGCCACAACTCTAGGGAGAGAGGTCAGAATTCGATGAGCGAGAATCCACCGCAAGGAGGTTCATCAAAGGGGCCAAGTGAAGATAACGCCTTCTGGACGATCTTCGGTTACATGCTCTCAGGGCTTCTCATCTGGGGCGGCATTGGCTGGGGCCTAGATAACTGGTTAGGGACCGGATACTTCCTCCTGGCTGGCTTGCTCTTGGGAATGGGCTCAGCTCTCTACCTGATCTGGCTCCGATTCGGCAGAAAATAAGCGTTGGAATACGCCCAAAAAGGTAACCCACCTAACTTTTTGAGCTGAACTTCGATTTCTCAACCAAGCGCTTTTGCCCATAAGGTTGCCCCGTCTTTCCCCACGAATTCCGTTCAATAATGTCCCAAGGAGTTGTTGGTGCTCGTCAGCTACGCAGCCGAGGTTGGCAAAGAAGAGGGTTTCAATCCGCCTGACGCGGGTGACTTCAACCTCCCTCCATTTATTGATGGCAACGAATTCGCAACCAAACCAATTCTCTTAGCTTTCTTTTCGGTTCTACTGATCTCAGTATTCTTCATCCTCGCTTCACGAAAAGCTGCAATTGTTCCATCGAAACTTCAATTTGCCGGGGAGTCTGTTTACTCCTTTGTGCGAAATGATTTAGGCCGTGAAGTTATCGGCCACGAATTTATGCGCTTCGTGCCATATCTATTCACACTTTTTACCTTTATCTTGGTGAATAACATCTTCGGAATTGTTCCCTTCATTCAATTTCCTACGATGTCACGTATCTCATTCCCATATGTCTTGGCGGCCTTTACATTCTTTATTTTTCACTATGTCGGAATACGTAAGCAGGGCTTCTTCAAGTACATGAAAGAGATTATGTTCTTGCCAGGAATTCCAAAGCCGGCCTACATTCTTATTACGCCGCTCGAACTCGCAACATATTTCTTAGTTCGACCGATGACTCTGAGCCTCCGTCTCTTTGCAAATATGTTTGCTGGCCACTTGTTGCTCTTGGTCTTCATTCTTGGTGGAGAGCATTTACTACAAGGAGCTATCGGACTCAAGATCGTCAGCCCATTCTCCTTTGCAATCGGAATCGCCCTCACGTTCTTTGAGTTTATGGTGCAGTGCTTGCAGGCCTACATCTTCACTCTCTTGACGGCGCTTTACATCGCAGGAGCTCTTGCAGACGAGCACTAATCAATGGTTTTACCCACGACAACGCTCGGTTGCCGTGAGGATAAAAAAGAAGGAAAGGTAAGAAACATGGAAGGCACACTCAACCTGGTCGGTTTTGGCCTCGCAGCGATTGGACCCGGTATTGCAACCGGTTTGATTTTCGCCGCATACATCAACGGCGTTGCACGTCAGCCAGAAGCACGAAGCGTTCTTCAGCCAATCGCATTTCTTGGCTTCGCTCTAGCTGAAGCGCTTGCACTATTCGGACTCGTTCTAGCGTTCGTTCTCTAGTCGATAACTCACCTAACTATGCGTTCGATTGAATTGGCAGCAGGAGAAGAGCTCAATCCTCTAATCCCGCATACCGCAGAAATCATCGTTGGCTTTATTGCCTTCTCACTCCTTTACATGGTGCTCCGTCGCGCTGTTGTGCCTCGCTTCGAAAAAGCGTTCGCAGAACGAACCGATGCGATCCAAGGTGGTATGGAGCGTGCAGAACGTGCGCAACAAGAAGCGGAAGCTGCGTTGAATCAATACAAACTGCAACTCGCTGATGCTCGCGGGGAAGCCCAAACCATTCGCGAAGAAGCGCGGGTGCAGGGCGCCGCAATCATCGAAGAGATGAGAGCAGCTGCCCAAGAAGAGGCCACTCGAATCACAGCTACCGCGCAAGCTTCGATCGAAGCAGAGCGCCAACAAGCCGTGAAGTCACTTCGAAATGAAGTGGGCGCTCTTGCCACAGAGCTAGCATCGAAGATCGTCGGAGAAGCACTGGATGACCAGGTCCGTCAATCTCGCATCGTCGATCGCTTCCTTGAAGACTTGGAGAAGAGCAAGTAATCATGACAACAGCACTTTCTGCATTGGGTGGCGCTAGTCGCCAGTCATTGGCTGCTGCGCGCGCCTCGCTAGATAACGTTCTCAAAGCGTCATCAGCGTCAGATGCCTCTGCACTCGCC
>JBEATV010000086.1:0-2545 GCA_041161815.1 Actinomycetota bacterium
GGTCCGCGGTGGCGATGGAATGATCGGTTTTGGCATCTACAAATCTCATGTCGTCAATGGCGCACATCGCTTCGAGCACGCTCGCCAATGGTGGCGCGAACAGGTAAATAGCCTTGATATTCATAACAATGTTCATGGCACCGGAACCGGCCCGATTCTCTTTACTTCCTTCTCTTTCGATGAAGCTGAAGATTCAATATTGATAATCCCAAAAGTCGTTGTAGGACAACGAAATGGGAAGTCTTGGATTACCTGGATTGGCGCAACTCCCCAGCCCGCACTTCACAAAGCAACGCACAAATCAGCCCCCCTCAATCTCTCGTGGAGCGGCAGTAACGGCGATGTCTGGCAAGACCGCGTCGCGCGCGCCGTAGAAAAGATTAAGAACAATCAATTAGAGAAAGTTGTTCTTGCCCGCTTTGTCACCGGCACAACACAAGAGAAAATCGACCAACGCAATTTACTTCGCCAACTTGCTACCGAGTATCCATCTACCTGGGTTTATTCCAATCACGGACTAGTCGGTGCAACTCCTGAATTGTTGGTTCGCCTCAGCAAATCTCTTGTCACATCGCGCATCCTTGCTGGGACGATCCGCAAGACCGGCGATGATGAACGTGATCTTGCACTTGCTGGATCACTTGCACGTTCATCTAAAGATCTAGAGGAACACGAATACGCAGTTCGCTCGGTTGCTGAAGCGCTCTCGCCATTCTGTACTTCTACTAACGTTCCGGAAACACCATTTGTTCTGCACTTATCTAATGTCATGCATCTTGCTACTGATGTCACTGGTGTTCTCTCTGATTCATCTAACCCAGCAGATGTCTTTGATTTAGTCTCGCGCCTTCATCCATCTGCAGCGGTGTGTGGAACTCCAACCGATGTCGCAAAGCGCACAATTGATGAGATTGAGGGCATTTCTCGCGGTCGATACGCAGGTCCGATCGGTTGGATCGATGCAAAAGGCGATGGTGAACTCGGTATTGCGCTGCGGTGTGGCCAGATTTCACACGACGGCCAATCAATCAGAATCTATGCAGGCTGCGGAATTGTGGCAGGTTCCGACCCTGAGCGTGAATACGCCGAGAGCCAAGCTAAGTTATTGCCGATGCGCAGCGCTTTAGAGAAGCACTAACTCTTTATATTTCTTTACCACGTTATAGATCGAATCAGCGTTCTGCTCTCGATGAGGCATCTTGGCAACAATCACATGTAGCGCTGGATAGATTCGTTGCATCGCTATATGAAGCTCTTTTCCGCTGCGCACTTCTTCTACTGAAACTCCGAAGCCTGCAACAATCTTGCTAATGTCTTTGCCGTGTGGGGTACCAAAGATAGTTTCAAAGCCATCAACACCCCGTTGAGGAAGAGTTGAGAAGATTCCACCTCCATCGTTATCAACCACAACAATTGTTAAAGCATCTGATGTGGGATTAACCAGGGCAGAAATATCGTGCAAGAAAGCCAAGTCGCCGATGATTGCGTAGGTCTCATCATGCTTACTTGCAATACCCATCGCAGTAGAGATGTTTCCATCAATGCCTGCCAGTCCACGATTGGCATAGGTTTCGATTCCAGTACGTGGCACAGCGAAACTTTCTATATCTCTAATTGGGCGAGACGATGAGATGAATAAGGCTGCATCATCTTCTAGCTCTTCTGACACAACTGCAGCGACTTCGGCTTCTGACCAATCAGGAAGTTCGGCCAGAGCTGCTGCTGCGATCTCTTCAAACTTATGCCAAGCCTCATGCCAAGTGTTATCGATATCCAGCGCATTTACCTGTGGAATCACGCGATGGGTCTGACCCGCTTAGAGCCTTGAATATAAGCGTTAATGCTACGTGACAAGGTCGTGCGACCAATCACCACGACGAGATCAGCGGCAAGTTCGCGGCGTACTCGCTCATCAGATAAAACGATGGGTGCATGTGCAATTGCGTTCTCAAAAACCAATGGGTCTTCGGCCACAATCGGTGCGCCTAGCGAGTCAGCGAGATCTTCAATGTCATCGACTGCAAATCCTGCGCGATCATGACCCACAATCACGATGTTCTTCTGGGTTTTAACGCTAATTTCACCCGCAACTACTTCTCCGTGAACTACAGGTGAGGGATGAATTCCTGATAGCCAATCGTTGGAATCTTCGGGAAGCAAAGGTTCATCAAATTGCAGATTGATATGCACTGGACCATGTCCACTTAGGAATTTGGCAAGATCTAAAGGCGCTGCTGTATCAAGGCTGTGGCGGACAAATTCACCGAAGATTGCGTGTTGATTGGTGGTCTGATTTGAACCAGTCTTACGCAGCCTTGATGGACGATCAGCAGTAAGAAGTAAAAGATCAATATCGCTGTGATGCGCTTCCAATACAGCAGGGTAGTAATTGGCTACGGCTGTGCCGCTGGTGCAGACAACCGGAACATACTTGCCTGAGGCTTTCGAGATTCCTAGTGCAAAGAAAGCAGCCCCACGTTCGTCGATGCGCACATGAAGATTAATCAAGCCCTTCTCTTGGGCTTGATAAAGAGCGATAGAGAGC
>JBEATV010000017.1:0-13776 GCA_041161815.1 Actinomycetota bacterium
GCCGCAATAGCAGTATCAGGTACTAAACCGAGCGTGAGAACTGCCAGCCCGCAAAGTACAGCTCTACGAGATACTTCTTTTTCATTCTGCATAGCGACCCCTTTATTACGATTCAAGGATGAGAATTTATCTGCTTTTGCGGGCTCTAGCCACGGGAACGCTCGCAATCTATGTAATTCTCAGAAATGACTCGGAACCTTCATGGGTACTTGATCTGCTTCTGTTCAATCTTGTCGCGTTACTGGCTCTCTTCTCGCTCTTGGCTTCACCAATTCCTGATGATCAAATAGGCAGAGTTGGTATATCACTAGCCATCTTGAGTTGGACTATTGGATCTGTCATCTCCTCAATTGATACATTCTTTGATCCCATAACTATTATCAATCTAGAGTTGATTGCAGAGGTGGGGTACGCGCTCTTCTATCCACTGGCCCTATTTGGCTTAAGTCGCGCTATTCGATACAAGATTGCAAGTAGATCACTGGAAATTCTCGATACTCTCATCATCGCACTTGGCTGCACCACTATTGCGGCAGCTTTTCTCATTCGTCCCGCCATGACAAGTATCTCTGGATCTAGTTTTGAAGTCTTTCTATCAATTCTCTATCCCGTGGGAGACATTGTTCTTCTGGTAACTGTGGTGACTTTGACTGTCATTCAGAGATTTTCTATAAGAAACTTCTTGATGATTGCCGGGATCGGCAGCTATTCGCTCTCTGACTTCTACTTTCTTTATTCAACTCAGTCTGGTTCGTATCAATTCGGATCACTGACGGATATCGGCTGGTTGATCGGCTTCATTCTCATCTCAGAGGCGTTCTGGCATGGCTGCGATGAAAGTCAGTCTCCCCGGACCTTTAACCCTGCAGTCGCAACCATCGCGCTCTTGGGAAGCTCTGCGATTCTCGCTATAGCAGTCCTGCAACCAGAGTATTTCCCAAGGTTTCTCATTGTTCCTGCCTTTGCAACGATTGCACTATCTTTTCTGCGAATGGGTGTAGCAATTAATGATGCGCGGAATATGAGCAACGAACAGATTCTGGCACGTACCGATGAACTGACAGGTCTTGCCAATCGCAGGAAGTTCATCGTGGAATTCGAAGAGTTTCTCAAAAGTCCTGGATCTGTTCTGATTCTGGACCTCGATGGATTTAAGCCCGTTAATGACACACGCGGACATGATGTTGGAGATCAGCTTCTCAGTCAGGTAGCGCGGCGATTCGAGCGCGTTATTCCGCACGGCTCTCTACTAGCCAGACTTGGTGGCGATGAATTCGGTGCGCTCATCCATGGAGGCGATGGGCTAGAGATTGCTCGTGCGCTGAGGGCCACGCTCTCATATCCATTCCATATTGCCGGCGCTGAGATAACTCTCGACGTTTCGATTGGAGAGGCCACAAATACGCCGGGTGAGAACTTAGCTGACCAACTCATGCGTCGAGCCGATGAAGCTATGTACGAGGCAAAGCGCTCGAAGCGTGGCGTTGTTGCGTGGCATGACCAATTAGGTGCGCGGGGCTTGAGGTTGTAAATTTCCGCTGTCCAAACCAACCAATGAGTCTCGTGCAGACTCCGCATATGAGGTGAGAGTTACAACCCCTTAAGGAGGTTCCCTAATTGGCAGAAAAGTTCGCTAATCGAGTACTAATTCTCGGCGCAGGCTCCGTTTCACAATCAGTTCTACCGCTACTTATCGAGCATCTCGTAGATGCACAACAAATCACGATCATGGATCAGCGAGATAATCGCTCACGTGTTGCAGATGCCATCAAACAAGGTGCAACCTACGTTCAAGATTCGATTACACGAGAGAATCTCGATGCCCAGCTTTCCAAATATCTTAAGGCTGGCGATTTTCTCCTCGATTTAGCATGGAACATTGATGCCAACACGATTCTTACCTGGTGTCATGATCACGGAGTTTTGTATCTCAACACATCAGTCGAAGAATGGGATCCGTATGAAGGTGGATCAAATAAACATCCACTAGAGCGCACTTTGTATTACCGCCACATGCGTATGCGTGAAATGAAATCAAAATGGACCAAGACTGGACCAACCGCCATTGTCGAACATGGAGCAAATCCCGGTTTGGTATCTCACCTTGTGAAGAAATCTCTGGTGGATATCGCCACTCAAGCTCTCAAAGATGGCAAAGCCTCAAACGGAGTTGAAGGTGCTCTCACTTCCGAGAGCTACAACGAATTAGCCCAACTTCTCGGCGTCAAAGTAATTCACATCTCTGAACGTGACACCCAGGTCACGAACAAGCCCAAGCAATGGGGCGAATTCGTAAACACATGGTCAGTCGAAGGTCTTTATGAAGAGGGCGTAGCGCCCGCAGAACTTGGCTGGGGCACACATGAAAAAACTCTGCCTACTAACGCATATGAACATCAAGTTGGGCCGCGTAACCAGATTGCAATCGCTCAACCTGGTGCAACAACATGGGTTCGCTCATGGGTCCCTAACTTTGAGATTCACGGAATGGTCATTCGCCATGGTGAAGCATTTACAATTTCAGATCACCTCACAGTCTGGAACGGTGACAAGGCGCTCTATCGCCCAACAGTTCACTATGCATATTGCCCGACAAATGAAGCTATTTCCTCGCTTAAAGAGTTAGAGATGCGTTCATGGGATCTACATAAGAATCAGCGAATCATGAACGATGAAATCACCGAGGGTGATGATCGTCTCGGTGTTCTCTTGATGGGACATGCTTACAAGTCTTGGTGGACTGGTTCATTGCTCAATATCCATGATTCGCGCAAACTCATCCCTGGACAATCCGCCACAACAGTTCAAGTCTCGTCTGCTGTCTATGCTGCAGTTGCGTGGGCGATGAAGAATCCTGATAAAGGTCTTCTCGTTCCAGACGAGCTTCCGTGGCGTGAAGTTCTCGCCTATGCAGAGAAGTACTGGGGTGGAATCCACTCGCAGGCCGCTGATTGGGATCCACTTGTTAATCGCAACGATCTCTTCGAGGGTTGGAATGATAAGAAAGTCGATCGCAGCGATGCGTGGCAGTTCACTAATTTCTTAGTATAAGAAATTCAACAGCTAAGGCTTGGGTGGTTTTGCCGCTTTGATTTCTTCAAGGCGAGCAAGCGACTCAAGCCTTTCTGCTGCATGATCAACGATTCGCTTGGTGTATCCATTCTTGTAACCCGACTCAGCTTCCCACGGTTCGTGAATGTCATCTCCATCGAGGTGAGCGAGCTCCGGGATAAATCTCTTGATGTAAACGCCTTCGGGATCAAAGCGTCGTCCTTGCTCAATCGGATTAAAGACACGGTAATACGGCGATGCGTCTGTGCCACACCCAGCGGTCCATTGCCAACCATGCGAATTTGAAGCCACATCATTATCGATCAGGTATTTCATAAAGAAATTCGCCCCGTGCTGCCATTCAATGTGGAGGTCTTTGACCAAGAAGGAAGCTACAACCATACGAGTGCGGTTGTGCATCCAACCTTCAGTAACTAACTGACGCATCGCCGCATCAACGAAGGGATAGCCCGTTTTCCCTTCGCACCAAGCCTCAAATTTCTTGCCGGGCTTCTCGTAGCGCATCTTTGTGAACTTCTGATCGTAGTAATCACGAGAGGTGTGTGGATTATGGTGGAGCACATCAGCATAAAACTCGCGCCAAGCGATCTCTTTGCGATAAACCTCGTGCCCTTTGGATTGACCGAGTGCGGCAAGAATTGTCCGCGGATGAATCTCACCCCAACGAAGATGAGGACTTAAACGGCTAGTTCCTTCAACCCCAGGAATATTACGCGCATCGCCATAATCATCTGCGGCGGTTTTGAGAAAATTCTTAAATCGCGCTGAAGCGGCTTTTTCGCCTGCAGATTGAAGAGTAAAACCAGTTGATAGTTTCCAATCTGGAAGATTTTGATCGCCTTTCTTCGGCGAAACCCATGATGGATTCTTTGGAGCTGCGACTGGAGCGCGCCAACCATGTGCCAACCACGCGCGATAGAAAGGGGTGTACACGCGATATGGAGTTCCATCATCTTTGCGAACTCTTCCCGGAGCTACTGCGTATCCGCTACCAAGTTGATGAAGTGCAATACCTGCGCTCTTAACCTCTTCATCACGCTCTTCGCCATACGGCGCAAAAGGTAGCGCTGAGTGAACTGACTCAGCTTTGTAGCGAGACATTACATCTTTGAGTACCTCAACTGGATTTCCACTTATGACTAGAAGATTTCCATCTAAAGATTCATTAAGTGCTCTTAATGAATCAGCGAGATACGCGCGACGATGCTCACCAGCTCTTTCTGCAATCGCATCATCCATGATGAACAGTGGAATGACTTCATCAGCTTCGTCGAAGGCAGCCAAGAGAGCCGGGTTATCCGCTAAACGTAAATCACGTCTGAACCAGAAGATAGCCCTTGTGCCCATGGCATGATTCAACCATTATGAAAGAGATTCGGCGTTTCCAAGTCCGAGGCATCCCAGGGGAAGTAACTCGGGCTGATTTCTCGGGCAGAATCGTTGATTTCTGGGCTCCCGAAGGGGGAAGTGATCATGTGCTCATCGCACATGATGGACAGAACATCTTTGATCCTCGGACCTCGACCCATTTACGACAAACATGGAAGTTAGCCCAGACTGCAATTCGAGTCTCTGAAGAGTTTCGAATAAATCCTCCACTTGTTATTGGCGTATTTCATAGCTCTACCAAGAGCAATCCATGGGGCCGGGTCAAAGATTTATCTCCAGAGAATGCATTCCGATCTGGAATCCAACCGCTCAGTCCACAAGGAAAGAAAATTCAATTTGAAATTTCCGAATTGCGCGGCAACTTCTATCTTGATCAAATCTTCAACGAGATTCTTCCAACTCTCTCAGAAGCAACGTGCTCTCAACACTTACCTAGTAAGACCGCGATGCTGGGTTCATCGATGGGAGGGCTCGCAACCCTCAATTCCTTTACCCAACACGCAGAGAAGTTTCACACTGCACTGGCATTCTCACCGCACTGGGTTCTGGGCGGCGACGCACTTGTTGATTACTTAATCTCACAACTGCCTGCTCATCATGATAGGAAGCTATGGATGAGCAGAGGAACAAAAGGCCTTGATGCGAGCTATGAACCTTTCCAGAATCGAGCAGATGAATTAGTCAGACACCTTGGGTGGCGAACTAATTTCGCAACGAAGGTTTATCATCGCACTGGACATAATGAGCGATCTTGGGCTAGCTATCTCGATGAGGCTCTTCGGTTCTGGTTAAGCTAGACGATAAATCCCCACAGCAGGGCCAGCGCTACGAAATACTCCCTGTGAAAGAAAGGGCCCATAGAGGACATCTTTGATTTCAGAGAAGTTGTGTAAGGAAGTTTGAATTGCGCTCCGGGTTACGACAATCAAGATCTTCTCTCTCTTGGACTCACGCACAAAAGCAATCAGATCATCTTCTACGAGAATCCAGCGAAGACCGCCATGTGCTAGCGCATGCGATTTTCGCTTAATTCTGACTAGTTTCTGCAGCTCTGCAAAGAAATTTTGGTCCCAATCTGACTCGCTCCAATCAATGGTCCGGCGAGCATCTTCTCCCCATGCTCCACGAAGACCAATTTCGTCTCCAGCAAAGATGGAAGGAACCCCAGGATAGGTAAGTAGTAAACCCATTCCAGCTAAATGAAATTGCGAATCTCCACCCACAACATTTCTAAATCGTGCCGTGTCATGTGAATCCAGAAGCAACATAGATGAGACGAAGTTGCGCCACGGGATTGTCGAGGAGAACTCTCTCATGGCCGCAACCATCTCTTTACCTGTAAATCGTGGCACCGAGACAGGAACCCCAAAAAATCCTGCGTCAACTTCGGGTTTGTTTTTCAGCCATCCCCAGACCGGTCGCATAAAACCGTTGTAATTCATGGTGCCATGCCAACCGAACCCATCGAGATCTGATGGGAAGTGATCAGCATTCTCGGCAACAAGCCAGGCATCGGGATTGGTCTCTTCAAGCGCATTTCGAATACCCAATACCACTTCGTGATTGACATCTTCTCCGCGATAACGTCCAGTCATATTACCGACATCAATACGCCAACCTGACAGAGCAAAGGGTTTGCGGAGCCATTTCTTGATGATGGAGTTCTTACCTGAATACATTAAGTCACGAAGTTTGGTTGAGTTGTAATTAAGTTTTGGCAATGAAGCTAAACCCCACCAACCTTCATAACCATGCTTTACGGATCGATCCCAGTAAAAGAAAGTGCGTTCCTTCGCGCTCTTATTGGATAAAGCGCGCTGAATCCAAGGATGGTGTCTTCCACAATGGTTTGTTGTGAGATCACCCATCACGTGAATCCCTCTAGCTTTCGCTCGCTTTTGAAGCCGGAGAAGAGCGGAATTACCCCCTAGCAGTGGATCAACTTCATCAAAAGATCGCGCGTCATATCGATGGGTTGAGCCTGCAGGGAAAAAGGGCGTGAAATAGATGCCATTTGCGCCTAATTTCTCAATGTGGTGTAGCCGTTGGTGTACCCCATCGAGGTCGCCACCAAAGTATTCAACACCAGTCGTCTTATCTCGACCCTTGGGAAGATCACTCCATTCACGCGGTACAAACTCTTCTGGCATCAGACTTCGATATTTTCCAGAGGTTGCAAAGCGATCTGGAAAGATTTGATAGAAGACTGAACTACGGATCCACCGTGGAAATTCCGGGGTTGCAATTAGTTGAAAGTCGTGGGTGCTTGTTACGTCGTTGTTATGAAACCCTTGAGCATTGAGCCACGAGTATCTCTCGCCATTAACAATCAGGAATCTATAAGGAGTCTTCGGATTGATGATGGGAACAGTAACTTTCCACCATTGCTCTTTCTGTTTCATAGTCTTGGTCATTTGAAAGAAACGCGGCTCGCCATCATGATAGAGACGGAGTATTGCTTTCTCTATTGGAAAATCTGCACCAGCGCTAAAGTGAAAGGTTGTTCGTTGGCCTAGCTTTGGCGCTCCTGTACTGAGATAAATCTCGCTGCCATCATGGTGTGGCAATGTTGAGAGCGGTGCTTGGTAGCTCATATTTCCTTCCCAAAGAACTAGTGATGACTGCTGTCACTTCAACCTTGCCAGAGTGCTCACGTGGATCTACATAGACTCGATACGGGGAATTCAGATCGACCCCGAGTGAAATCCAATCCTTGCCACCTACATTGCGGATAAAGAATTCCGCAGTTGCAAGGTCAGCTGTCTGAACGCCCGCTGTAATCCGATAGAAGCCAGTAAGGAAATCCTCTTTTGTTGCGATTGTTCCCACATTGATGCTCTGCGCGGTGATCTCTTTCTCTGCACGAAGCACAACTGATTCCAGGCCACCAAGTGTGAGTGTGATGGCAGCAGCTTTACTGCTAAAACTCGCCTTTCCTGAGAGAACTTTCCATGCCCCTTTACTAGCGGTTGGAATTGTGACTTTCTGAGCTTTGGCGCCATTGTTCAGGACAACCAAGTATTCACGCTTACTGTTGAGATCACGTTTGGAGAATGCGAAGACTGAACCCTTCGCATAACGCACCTGCATCTGAGCATTTGCGAGCGCTGGGTGCTGTTGGCGTAATTTAGCTAGTGCAATCAGGTGTTGCGCGACGGGGTTGGAAAAAGTCTCTGAGAAAGAGTCTGCGCTACCGACAGGTTTGGATCCAAGACGCTTCTCTGTCTTCCACATCTCTACTTGTGTTGGGAACATATCCTGTCTTGCTCGTTGATCGTTACCGCTCTCAGATCCCAACATTCCAACCTCATCGCCGTAATAGACGACTGGAGTTCCTCGGCTGAGATAGAGAAGCGTGTTCGCGAGTTTAACTCGTGAGAGCAACTGATCTGCTGGATTTACCTTGACGCGCTCAATCAGGAATGCAGACCTTCCCATATCGTGATTTCCCAAGAAGGTAACGAGATTTGATGCTGATGAAAAAGAGCTTGTGTAGTAATCGTCGTAATCAAAGAGATTCTTCAAGATACTGGCACTTGAACTTTGGGCTGCATAATCAACCGCAAACTTCTGGAATGGAAAATCAAGTGCGGTCTGCATCTTATGAACCCGTATGTAGGTGACTAAATCAATCGGATTCTGTTCCCACACTTCACCAAAGATTGTGAAGTTCTTGATGCCTGCGGCAGATGCTTTCTGATTGATAAGTGGACTCCAGTTCTTGAAGAACTCATCATCTACGTGCCTTGCGGTATCAACTCTGAACCCGACAAATCCATATTTCTCAATCCAGGATCCGTAAACATCTCCCCAACCCTGATAAACAATCGGTTTTTCAGTCGCAATGTCATCAAGGCCAAAGAAATCGCCGTTTTTGGTGCACGGCCCATCGCTCCAACAGCGATTCATATCTCCTGAGTTGTGATAATTGTTGATGTCGTTGAGCCAGGCTGGATTCTTGATATCTCGGTACTTCTCAGGGATGTATGCCTTGCGTTCGTCGTACCAAATGATGTCTCCGGTGTGATTAGTGACCACATCAAGAATCAATTTCAAACCCAACTTGTCAGCACATGCTTTGAGTGCAGTCAGATCAGCGTTAGTGCCGAGATGAGGATCAACATTGAGAAAGTCGACTCCCCAATATCCGTGATAACCCGCGCCACCTTCTGTTGGAGGTTGTTGCACGACAAGTGGCGTCAGCCAGATTGCAGTGAATCCAAGTTTCTTGAGACGGGCAAGACCATCATCATCAACGCAATTACCGGTGAGCCCCTTGAGATCACCGCCATGAAAGAAAGCCGTATGTGTCGGATTAAAACCAGGTAGCTCGTCGTTTGTGCGATCTCCATTGCGATAGCGATCTGGCATCACAAAGTAGATCACTTCTTTATCTAAACCAGTGCGAGGTACATCTTTCGTTTCTGCAGCATGAGCAGAAAGAGCCACAGGAAGTACGAGCGTGGTAGCCAGAGCAATGGCAAGCCAGCTACGAATCTTCATTAGCCCTTAACAGATCCTGCTGTGAGTCCACTTACGATGTATTTCTGCAGACTTAAGAAGATGATGACAATTGGAATAGAGGCCAGGATTGAGCCAGCCGCAAATGGCCCCCAATTCTCCGAGAACTGGCCGCCAATAAACTGTTGAAGTCCCACAGCAACAGTTCTGCTCTCTACTTCAATCAAGAAGAGACGGGCCAAGATGAACTCATTAAAAGTGCCGATAAAGCTCAACAATGAAACAACTGCAAGAACTGGCGCTGCAAGAGGGACGAAGATCTGCCAATAAGTCTGCATGGCACTTGCGCCATCGATCTTTGCGGCCTCATCCAGTTCTGCAGGAATGGAATCGACGAAACCTTTAAGCAACCAGATATTCACGCCCATGGCTCCACCAAGATAAACCAGAATCAGACCCATCTGGGTGCCGATACCAAGCCCGGGAGCAAACTTGTATACCCGCTCCATGATTACATAGAGAGCAGAGAGAGCAAGAATTGCTGGGAACATCTGAATTAAAAGAAGAAGCTGGATACCAAACTTCTTACCCTTAAATTTCAAACGGCTAAAGGCAAACGCAGAGGATGCGCCGATAAAGACTGAGGCAATAGCGACAAATCCTGCAATCATCAGAGAATTTTGCATCCAAGTGAGATAAGGAATTCTCTCATCTTCAAAGAGCACCCGGTAGTTAGCAAATGAGATATCGCGCGGGATAAAGGATGTGACCTGCAGACTTCCGGACTCGTTAAACGATGAGAGAACGACGAGATAGAGCGGAAAGAGCGCAAATGCGCACATGGCTAATCCAGTGATGTGACGCCACAAATTCTCTTTCAGCCATCGGGTCATGAGAAGCTCTCCAATACCTTAGATTTCTTAACGCCATAGAGCGAAATTGACGCGACGATGAAGAAGATCAGCACCGAGATGGCACTTGCTAGGCCAAGATCCTGCAGATTATTTCCAAAGGCAATCTGATAGGTATAACTGATCAAAATATCGGTAGAACCTGCAATCTCTCCATCAAGTTGTTCACGAGGTCCACCTCCGGTCAAGAGGTAGATGAGATTAAAGTTATTGAAATTAAAGGCAAAAGAGGCAATAAGCAATGGTGAGAGGATCTGAAGCAAGAGAGGCAGAGTTACTTTACGGAAGATCTGACGAGGATTAGCGCCATCGATAGCGGCCGCTTCCAGTAATTCACTCGGAATAGCTTGCAACGAACCACTTGATACTAAATAGAAGTAAGGGAACCCAAGCCAGAGATTGACCAAGATGACGGCGACGCGAGCAAAAGTTGGATCTTGGAACCAGGCAATATCTCGACCGAGAATCTCATTGATTGCACCGAATTCGGTATTGAACATTCCACCCCAAATGAGGATAGACATAACGCTGGGCATCGCATATGGCAGAACCAAGATTGAGCGATACATACGACGACCGCGGATTGGTTTATTGAGGGCGAGTGCAAGTAGAAGACCGAAAGAGAATTGGGTGAGGACGGTCAGAGTTGCAAAGACTACAGTCCAGATGAAAACTTGAATGAGAGGATCTCTGACCCGCTCGTCGTTAAACAACCTGATGTAGTTGGAGAACCATGATGGATCGCGCCACCCAGGTTCAAGAAAGTCAGCTGTATCGTTTTCGTTTACGTAGTTTCCGTTGTTGTTATCTCGATAGATGTCGCCGGTAATCAGACTTCGGAAGATATCTTGTTCAGGGAGATACTCCAGGGATTGTCGGAACACCGCACCCACGTTGAGGCTTTCGACTGCAATGAAATATTCGCCATCAAAGTAGAAACGCTCTTTAACGGTCTGGCTGCCAGAAATATCTTGTGACTCAAGAGCTGTGAATCCGTTGGTGGATTGGGCAACCTCATACTCATCAAGTTGGACGATGCTTGAGGTAAGTGGAATCTTCTCATTCGGGGTTGAGATGAAATATGTCTTATTAGCGATATCTGAGACCAAAATCGCTGGACCTTGTTGGTATTCGCCCACAACGATATCGAAGGCAGTCCCATTCTCATCTGGCTCTAGGGCTAGGGCTTGAATACGACCCAGCGCCTCTTCTTTGCTGATGTAGTTGCCGGTCTTGTAGTTAAAGGTCGACATGACCAAGGTATAAAGAATTGGAGTCAAAACAAAGGCAGCCAACAAGATGATTCCTGGAAGGAAGAACTTCAAAGGAACTGTTCGCTTACTGAAGTAGGTGAAATTAATCAGAATAATGACAATCGCAAGGAATCCTGCGATGACGTATTCGCCTTTTGCGAAGGCGCTCTGTGTCAAAGTGACAAGAACAGCCGTAGCAAGAGCAACGATGGCGATCTTGATGACCGTCGCAACTTTACCGCGGATAATTCCCGTCAACACTCTGGCCACCGAATCTCTCGAATTACTAAGAACTCTGAATTAACGATAGAGAATAAAGCGAACTGACGTGGTCTATTCAAACCACGTCAGTTCACTGCACATCAATCTGGAATCTCTTCCAGGATTAATCAAGCCAACGACTAGATGTCGTTAGCGGCACCTCTGAGGTTGGTGCGCCAGATAGCGGCCAACTTCTTCGCTTCTGCAACTGCATCCTTGCCATCGACAAGTACTGCGGTCCAGTAAGCAGGTGCTGAATCCCAGTAGCTCTTGCTACCGGATGCACCATTAAGAATTGCTCCTACCTGAGGAATGCTTGCTGCTGCAGCTGATGCGCCAAAGCCCTTCTGGCCATCAGTTACAGATGCATCATTTCCAGCGCCCTTTTCTGCTGGTGGTCGCTTCTCATTCTTCTGATAAGCAACTTGTCCGGCAGTTGAGCCAAAGAAATCAACGAGAAGTGACTTCGCAGCTGCTTCAACGCCATTAGACGCAGCAAATGTTGTGAGGAGCGCACCGGATACTGAGCCGAATGCATTTCCTGACTTACTTGCTGAAGCACCTGGAACTGGCATGAGGTTCATTGTGAAGCCCTTGCCTTTGTAATCTTCCCACTCCCAGTTTCCGATGATTGCGAATGGGACAGTTCCGGCAAGGAAGTTGTCCTTACATCCGGTATCTGTTGCAGGGAAGAAGCCATTGCTCTTCTTGCCATCGAGTAGGAACTTCTTAACGTTGTTACCGAACTCGTTTGGATTGAATGACTTCGACTTGTTGATAGATCCATTTGGATTGAAGTAATAAGCATCTGCTCCGAGTGCTGAGAACACGGAGTGAGCTCCCCATGACATACCGCCACCAGCAACGCATAGACCAGCCTTGAGGCTCTTTGAGGTCTTGTTTGCCTTGTAGTAATCAACCATGTCGCCGAAAGTCTTAGGCGCAGTTGTTACAAGTTTGGTGTTGTAGATCATTGCGACGTTGTTTACGTCAACAGGGATTCCGTACAACTTCTTCTTGTATGAAAGATCATAGAACTGTGACGCTGAGAAGCGTGCACGTTGTGATGCAGTGAGAGTGAGTGGAGCTAACTTGCCATTCTTAGCAAGAGTTGCAACCCAGTCATTTGCTCCGACCACGATATCTGGACCAGTGGTTGCAGTCGCCTTATCAATCGCATCCTTGAGTGCATCAAAGTTTGCAAATGATTTGATGGTGATTGTGTAACCAGGGACCCAGTCGCTCTTGACATCAAGAGTCTTCTTAAGGTTTGGACCGCGTGTTTCATCTGCCCAGACAACAATGGTCTTGTTGGCGTGCGCAGGTGTCACAGTGAGACCGGCGCCAAGAGCGACGGCAGCTGCGATAGCGAACCCTCTAAAGAATTTCTTCTTCATTAATTGTTCCTCCATGGAAGTATCTGTAACGAGGGGTTACAGAGGAGTCCCATTCAACTCGTACAAATCGGACAGTCAAGACCAGAACGAGCGTGCAGCCCTATTAACTAGGTATTTACTGATTTGTTATAAAGGCGTTTTTTTACACGCCAATTTGCAGGACGCCCTGAACTACTTATGAACACCTGACACTGTTTGGTCCCAGCCCTTTACATCTTCTGGCTTGCGAGGAGCCTTACCGATGTAGCGAGCAGATGGACGAATCAAGCGACCAGTGCGCTTCTGTTCGAGAATATGCGCAGACCAACCTGCGGTGCGCGCAGAAGTGAACATTGGCGTGAACATATGTGCAGGAACTTCTGCGAAATCAAGAAGTACTGCTGCCCAGAATTCAACGTTTGTTTCTAGAACGCGATCTGGACGACGTTCGCGCAATTCAGCAAGAGCTGCTTCCTCCAAGGCCTTGGCAACTTGATAACGCGGCGCGCCAAGTTCTTCACAGGTGCGACGTAATGTGCGTGAACGTGGATCTTGTGCACGATAAACACGATGACCGAAGCCCATCAAACGCTCACCTTTATCTAACAAATCTTTAACGTAGGCGCGTGCATCTCCGCGCTTTTCAACTTCTTCAATCATGTGGAGAACGCGAGAAGGTGCGCCACCATGAAGTGGGCCGGACATCGCGCCAATTGCACCAGAGATAGATGCCGCAACGTCTGCTCCAGTAGAAGCAATTACGCGTGCGGTAAATGTTGATGCGTTCATTCCGTGTTCTGCAGCAGAAACGAAATAGGCATCGATAGCGCGAACATGTTTTGGATCTGGCTCGCCTCTCCAGCGAATCATCATGCGCTCGACAACTGTGTGTGCTTTATCAACTTCAGATTGCGGAATCATTGGTTGCCAGGTACCACGAGCAGATTGGGCAACATAAGAGAGCAACATGACAGAAACTCGAGCCAGATTGCTGCGCGCTTCTTCATCAGAGATATCGAGAAGCGGCTTTAATCCCCATGCTGGTGCAAGCAT
>JBEATV010000018.1:0-14124 GCA_041161815.1 Actinomycetota bacterium
GACATCTCCGTTACTGCCGCTCCAGGAGAGATTGAGTGGGGCTGCTTTATGTTCGGCTTTGCGGAGTGCAGGCTGAGGAGTTGCTCCAATCCAGGTAATCCAAGACTTCCCATTTCGTTGTCCTACAACGACTTTTGGGATGATCAATATTGAATCTTCAGCTTCATCGAAAGAGAAGGAAGTAAAGAGAATCGGGCCGGTTCCGGTGCCATGAACATTGTTATGAATATCAAGGCCATTTACTTGTTCGCGCCACCATTGGCGAGCGTGCTCGAAGCGATGTGCGCCTTTGACGACATGAGATTTGTAGATGCCAAAACCGATCATTCCATCGCCACCGCGGACCCAAGAGGTCAGAGCGTCATCGTGGATTTCAGGTACGGAGATTTCAAGCAGCGGCGGGTGCTCTCCGAGCAACTCCGTCGTGATTGAGATGTGCATGGCTCTCCGTTCAACTTGTGGAGTTTTAGCGTACCGCTAGGGATGATAGGCGCGTGAGTCGAGCTGACCTTGGTAAGGATCCCGAAGAAGTCTCATCGATGTTCGATGCAGTCGCGCGACGTTATGACTTGGTCAACGACCTATTGAGTTTGGGTCAAACAAAACGTTGGCGAAAGAAAGTCCAGACCATCATTAACCCAAGTCCTGGCATGAAGATTCTAGATATAGCTGCAGGTCCTGGATCTTCTAGCGAACCTCTCTTCAAAGCTGGCGCTGATATCACATCACTAGATTTCTCCGAAGGCATGTTGGCGCAAGGAAGAAAAGCGCGCCCTTATCTAAAGTTTGTTAAAGGCGATGCACTCAATCTGCCATTTGATGAGAATCAATTTGATGTCACAACAATCTCATTTGGTTTACGTAACACCCATGATTTCAAGAAAGCTCTGAAGGAAGCGCTGCGAGTCACCAAGGTTGGTGGCCGTATGGTGATTGTTGAATTCTCAACGCCGACCTTTGCGCCATTTCGTATTCTCTACATGAATTACCTCATGAAAGCGTTGCCTAAATTGGCAAAGCGGACCTCATCAAACCCATCGGCTTATGTGTATCTGGCCGAATCGATCCGTGCATGGCCCACCCAAGAGCAGCTAGCCGCTGATATGAGTGCGGCGGGCTGGAGGAATCCTTCGTGGGTAAACCTCACGGGGGGAGTTGTGGCAGTTCACACAGCCATCAAGGGCTCCTAATTTCCCTCATTTTCTAGGCCTCACCTAAGATTCAGCGTTGTGAACCCATATGTCCCGATCATCGTTATTGGCGCGATTGGCTTCGGGTTCGCGATCTTCTCGATCGTCGCAGGCGCACTTTCTGGCCCCAAGCGTTACAACAGAGCCAAGCTCGATGCCTATGAATGCGGAATCGAACCAAGCCCCCAAGCACAAGGCGGCGGACGTTTCCCGGTCAAGTACTTCTTAACTGCAATGCTCTTCATCATCTTTGATATTGAAATTGTCTTCTTGTATCCATGGGCTGTTGCGTATGACCAACTCGCACTCTTTGGATTAATCGAAATGGTCATCTTCATCCTCACAGTTTTCGTGGCATATACCTATGTATGGCGCCGCGGCGGATTGGAATGGGATTAAACATGGGTCTAGAAGAGAAACTCCCCTCAGGTTTTCTGCTTACCACCGTCGAAAAATTGGCGGGTTACATGCGCAAGAACTCGCTCTGGCCTGCAACATTCGGCCTGGCGTGCTGCGCAATCGAAATGATGGCGATTGGTTCTGCAGGCAAGTACGACATCTCGCGTTTCGGAATGGAAGTTTTCCGCGCATCGCCACGTCAAGCAGATTTGATGATCGTCGCAGGTCGCGTCTCAAACAAGATGGCACCAGTCGTCCGCCAGATCTACGATCAAATGACCGCTCCAAAGTGGGTGCTCTCGATGGGCGCATGTGCATCATCGGGCGGAATGTTCAATAACTATGCGATTGTTCAAGGCGTCGATCACATCATCCCCGTTGATATTTATCTGCCAGGTTGTCCACCAAGACCTGAGATGTTGATGGATGCAATTTTGAAACTGCACGAACAGATCGGCAACGAAAAGCTTGGCGTTAATCGCGCAAAGATCATCAAGGAAGTTGAAGCCGCTGCTCTTGCTGCCGTTCCTACCCATCAAGTTCCCGTCTTTGGAAAGCAGCCATGATGAGCGATCAAAAAGGCATGTTTGGCGCCTCCGGAACCGGTGATACTTCAGGTTACGGCGGATTGGTGCGTTCTTCATTCTCGCAAGATTCTGCCCAACGCCCATATGGTTCTTACTTCGATGATGTTGCAGACGAACTAGAGAAAGCATTCCCAGAATTTAACGACGCGATTGAAAAAGTAGTCGTCGATCGTGGTGAACTGACGCTACATATCAAACGCGCTCGACTCTTTGATGTGGCCAAAACTTTGCGTGATACCGAAACTCTGCGTTTCGAAGTTTGTTTGGGTGTTGCTGGTGTTCATTACCCAGAAGATAAAGATCGCGAACTTCACGCTGTCTATGAATTACTTTCGATGACACACAACCGTCGTCTCCGTCTTGAAGTCTCTGCTCCAGAATCTGATCCACGCGTCCCTTCACTTGTCGAGGTATGGGCGGGAACAAATTGGCATGAGCGCGAGACATACGACATGTTCGGAATCATCTTTGATGGACATCCAGCTCTGACTCGTATTTTGATGCCTGATGATTGGCCCGGACATCCACAGCGTAAGGATTATCCACTCGGTGGAATTCCAGTCGAATACATTGGCGCAACAGTTCCTGCTCCTGATAACAGGAGGTCATATCGATGAGTACTTTTGCATCATCGCGTGAGACAACTGAAGGAACAATCTATTCAGTTACTGGCGGAGATTGGGATCAAGTAGCAAGCGAGATCGGTAGCGCAAAGGAAGAACGCGTTGTTGTAAACATGGGACCACAGCACCCATCAACACATGGCGTGCTCCGTCTGATGCTCGAGCTTGAGGGCGAAACAATCACAGAACTTCGTTGCGGTATCGGATATCTCCATACCGGAATCGAGAAGAACACTGAATTCCGCACCTGGACCCAGGGCGTGACTTTCGTGACCCGCATGGATTATTTGAGCCCATTGTTCAATGAGACTGCTTATTGCTTGGGCGTTGAGAAGTTGCTGGGCATCACTAACGATGTTCCTGAGCGCGCGACCGTCATCCGCGTGATGATGATGGAGTTCAATCGCATCTCATCACATATGGTTGCTCTTGGTACTGGCGCACTCGAGCTTGGCGCAATTACTCCGATGTTCTTTGCATTCCGCGAGCGCGAAAAAGTCTTGGATGTATTTGAGAAGGTCTCTGGACTTCGTATGAATATGGCTTACATCCGCCCTGGTGGAGTAGCCCAGGATCTCCCAGAAGGCACAGTCGCTCATGTGCGCGAACTTGTGAAAGATCTCCGTAAGAACTTTAAAGATAATGCTGATCTCCTGATTGGTAATTCAATCTGGATCAAGCGCACCAAAGATGTTGGATACCTCGATCTTGCAGGGTGCATCACTCTTGGCGTTACTGGTCCGGTACTTCGCTCAACTGGAATGCCATGGGATCTCCGTAAGACCCAGCCATATTGCGGTTATGAAGATTATGACTTTGACGTCATTACTGCAGATACCTGCGATGTTTATGGACGCTTCTTGATCCGCATGCAAGAACTCGAGCAATCACTACGCATCATCGAACAGTGCTGCGACAAGTTAGACAAGCTTGATGGTGCGCCCGTGATGGTTGCAGATAAGAAGATTGCATGGCCTGCGCAATTAGCTTTGGGTGGCGATGGACTTGGTAACTCACTTGATCACATCCGTCAGATCATGGGAACCTCGATGGAAGCTCTGATTCATCACTTTAAGATCGTGACCGAAGGTTTCCGAGTTCCGGCCGGACAGGTCTACAGCCCCGTGGAATCACCACGCGGAGAGCTTGGTGCGCACTTGGTTTCTGATGGTGGAACTCGCCCTTATCGCGTGCATTTCCGCACCCCTTCATTTAGCAATCTTCAAGCGACTTCAGCGATGTGCGAAGGCTCGTTGATTGCCGATGTTGTTGCTGCAGTTGCATCGATTGATCCAGTGATGGGAGATGTGGACCGCTAATGCCTCTGACAGATGCCGATAATTCTGTAATGGATTCGATTATCAATCGTTATCCACGTTCACGTTCTGCAATCATGCCTTTGTTGCACTTCGCACAATCTAAAGATGGATACGTAACACCAGAGAGCATCGAAGTAATTGCTGCCAAACTCAACTTAGAAACCGCTGAAGTCAGCGCAGTCGCAACCTTCTATACCCAATACAAGCGCAAAGCGGTCGGTGAATACCATGTTGGTGTCTGCACCAACACACTCTGTGCCGTTATGGGTGGAGACGCAATTTTTGCCGCGTTGAAAGATCATCTAGGAATTGAAAACGATGAAGTTACTGCGGATGGAAAAGTATCTGTTGAACATATCGAATGTAACGCAGCATGTGATTATGCACCTGTCGTCATGGCTAACTGGGAGTTCTACGACAACCAGACTGTTCAATCTGCGAAGGATCTCGTTGATGCAATGCGCCAAGGAAATCCACCAGCTCCTACTCGCGGACCAAACAAGTTGCCGACCTGGAAAGAGAACTCTGCAGTTCTTGCTGGCCTCAGCGATGGCCGCGCACATGAAGGTGTTCAAGCAGGCGAGCCAACACTTCTTGGTTTGAAGATTGCTAAAGAAAAAGGAGCCAAGTAAATGACGAAGTTGACTCCCGTACTTTCAGCATCATGGGATCAGACAGATTCCTTCACCATTGAGGGCTATAAGCGCAATGGTGGCTATAAAGCTGTAGAAAAAGCGCTTTCTATGGCCCCAGACGATGTCATTCAACTAGTCAAAGACTCAGGCCTGCGTGGTCGCGGTGGCGCAGGTTTCCCAACCGGAATGAAGTGGGGATTTATCCCACAAGGCGATAATAAAGAGCATTACTTCGTCGTCAACGCTGATGAATCAGAACCAGGCACCTGTAAAGACATGCCAATGTTGATGGCTAACCCACATGTTCTGGTCGAAGGAATCATCATCGGCTCTTACGCAATCCGCGCAAATCATGCATTCATTTATATCCGTGGCGAGGTCACACACATCATCCGCCGCGTTCAACAAGCGATAGAAGATGCGTACAAGGCTGGATTGTTAGGTAAGAACATTCTTGGCAAGGGTTTTGATCTCGAACTAGTTCTTCATGTGGGCGCCGGCGCATATATCTGCGGTGAAGAAACTGCGCTACTAGATTCGCTCGAAGGTTTCCGTGGCCAGCCACGCTTGCGTCCACCGTTTCCTGCCATCGCTGGTCTCTATGCACGCCCAACCGTTGTGAACAATGTTGAATCAGTTGCCTCAGTTCCTGCCATCGTCAATAACGGCGTTGAATGGTTTGCATCGATGGGAACTGAAAAGAGCAAGGGCTTCACGCTCTATTCATTGTCAGGTCATGTTAAGAATCCGGGACAGTTTGAAGCGCCGCTTGGAATCACATTGCGCGAATTGATAGATCTCGCAGGCGGAATGCGCAACGGAAACAAGATTAAGTTCTGGACACCTGGTGGATCATCGACTCCACTCTTTACTGATGAGCACCTTGATACTCCATTAGATTACGAAGGCGTTGCTGCCGCTGGCTCTATGCTCGGCACAAAAGCACTCCAGATCTTTGATGAAACAGTATGTGTCGTTCGCGCTGTATTGCGCTGGACCGAGTTTTATAAGCATGAATCATGCGGAAAATGCACCCCTTGTCGTGAAGGAACCTGGTGGTTGGTACAGATCTTGAAAGATCTTGAGAGCGGCAAAGGTGAAGCAGCAGATCTAGATAAGTTGTTGGATCTCTGTGACAACATCGCGGGTCGTTCGTTCTGCGCTCTTGCTGATGGCGCCGCAAGCCCAATTATTTCTTCACTTAAGTATTTCCGCGAGGAATATATGGAGCATCTGCGTAACGGTGGCTGCCCATTTGATCCAGCGAAATCAACCCTCTTTGCTCTAGCTGATGGAGGCGTGCGCTAGTGAGCACTCAAGAGATCGCAGCAGAAACCCAGGTCGAGATGATTACTCTCGTCATCGATGGTTTCGAAGTAACTGTTCCTAAAGGCACTCTTGTTATCCGCGCTGCAGAAAAACTTGGAATTCAAATCCCACGTTTCTGTGATCACCCATTGCTTGATCCCGTCGGAGCATGTCGCCAATGTTTGGTCGAGATTGAAATCAATGGCCGTAAGTTTCCTAAGCCACAAGCATCGTGCACCATCCCGGTCGAAACCGGAATGATTGTCAACACCCAACTCACTTCACCAGTTGCTGATAAAGCGCAACAAGGAATTATGGAGTTGTTGTTGATTAATCACCCACTTGATTGCCCAGTCTGTGACAAGGGCGGCGAGTGTCCACTACAGAATCAAGCGATGAGCAACGGCCGAGAAGAATCTCGCTTTGAAGGTTACAAGCGCACATTTGAAAAGCCAATCAATATCTCTTCACAAGTATTACTTGATCGCGAACGTTGCATTCTCTGTGCGCGCTGTACACGTTTCTCAGAACAGATTGCTGGCGATCCATTCATCACTTTGAATGAACGTGGAGCGCTGCAACAAGTAGGTATCTACGAGAACGACCCATTTGAGTCGTACTTCTCGGGAAATACCGTACAAATCTGCCCAGTCGGAGCTCTGACTGGCGCTTCGTATCGCTTCCGCGCTCGTCCATTTGATCTTGTCTCGACTCCATCGGCCTGCGAACACTGCGCATCGGGCTGCGATATGCGTACCGATGTCCGCCGCGGTAAGACGCTACGTCGTCTGGCTGGCGATGATGCTCAGGTCAATGAAGAGTGGAACTGCGATAAAGGTCGTTGGGCATTTAAGTATGTAAATCAGAAAGACAGAATTACTACCCCTCTCATCCGCGACGAGAACGGTGAATTACGCGAGGCTTCATGGCCAGAAGCGCTTCATGCTGCAGCTATTGGGCTGGAAGCAAATCGTGCTGCAGTACTTGTTGGTGGTCGCGCAACTCTGGAAGATGCTTATGGTTATGCAAAGTTTGCTCGCGTAGCTCTTGGCACAAATGATATTGATTTCCGCGCTCGTCTGACTTCAGAAGAAGAACGTAACTTCTTGGCATCACACGTAGTTGGAACACAAGTCAATTACAAAGATCTTGATCGCGCAGATCACGTACTTCTTCTTGGTTTTGAAGCAGAAGAAGAATCACCGATCGTCTTCTTGCGTATCTACAAGCAAGTTCG
Source organism: Actinomycetota bacterium (assembly GCA_041161815.1). Classification (GTDB taxonomy): domain Bacteria; phylum Actinomycetota; class Actinomycetes; order Nanopelagicales; family Nanopelagicaceae; genus MAG-120802. Next base: position 7,299 of record JBEATV010000018.1, read on the forward strand.
TAAACGCTCAATGAAAGTCACCGCTGTTGCGCCATTTGCATCACGCGGCAGCAAGAAACTTCAAGCAGAATTAATATCAACAACTGCTGGAAATGAAGCGGCATCGATTTCCAAGATCTCAGGGCTCACAGGTAAATCTGTGATTCTGGTTGGCGAGCGACTCTCAGAGAGCGCTGGTGCGATTTCGGCAGCCGTCGCCCTTGCTCAATCATCTGGTGCCAAGTTGGCATGGATTCCGCGTCGCGCAGGCGAACGTGGCGCACTGGAAGCTGGCGCAATCGGAAATCTTCTGCCTGGCGGACGCCCCGTCACAGAAATCGCAGCCCGCGTTGATCTACAAGCGGCATGGGGCATTGAAGGTCTGCCATCAGCTGTGGGACGCGATACCGAAGCGATTTTGCAGGATCTCCATGATGGAAATATCGAAGCTCTTCTTGTGGGCGGCGTTGATCCTCTAGATATTTCTGCGCATCATCACGATGGTCTAGCAAAAGCATTTGTGGTCTCACTTGAGATTCGCCATAGCGCAATCACAGAGATTGCCAATGTTGTATTGCCAGTCGCAGCAGTTGTAGAAAAGAGTGGAACATTCATTAACTGGGAAGGTCGCGGTCGCTCGTTTGAAACCGCGATTGAAGATTCCCTCACCCGCAGCGATGTTCGTATCTTGTCGATGTTGGCAGATCAGATGGGAACACCCATCAATCTCCCAACCGTTACTGCAGCTCGTGAAGAGTTCAACTCACTCGGCAACTGGGAAGCTCGTGCATCATTCTCACCAGTCGCCGCAGGAACTGTCAGCACACCATCAGATAAAGCAATTTTGTCTTCGTGGAGATTGTTACTTGATGCCGGTTCCCTACAAGATGGCGAAAACAACTTGGCTGGAACCGCACATCCTTCAGTCGTTGTGATTTCTGCACATCGTGCGGCTTCACTGGGCGTTAAGAAAGGCGATCTTGTGACAGTTTCGACTTCACAAGGTTCGATCACTCTGCCATGCGAAATTGATGCAATCGATGAGAACTCAATATGGATTCCACGTAACTCAGTCGAATCTCGCGCAATCGCAAAACTAGGTGTTGCATCTGGCCCGGTATCGGTGGTGAAAGCATGAGTAACTCCGCAGTACTTCTCGATGATCCAGGTTGGGTAATCGCACTCAAAGGTCTTCTCGTCTTCGTGCTCTGTGTGGTTCTTACTCTTCTCTCTGTTTGGGGCGAGCGTCGTTTAGTAGCTCGCATGCAGATGCGCCTTGGACCAAATCGCGTCGGGCCTTTTGGACTTATTCAAGCTCTGGCTGATGGCGTGAAGTTGGCTCTTAAAGAGGACATCATTCCTAAGGCTGCAGATCGCGCCGTCTTTATCTTGGCCCCGATTATCAGCGCCACTACCTGCTTTATGGCCTTTGCGGTTATCCCGATGACGGGCGTCGTTAACTTCTTTGGTGAAGAGACGATCATGCAACTCACCGATCTTCCTGTCGGCGTGCTTTATGTTCTTGCGACCGCATCCATCGGTGTTTACGGCATCGTCCTTGCAGGTTGGTCATCTGGTTCGACCTACCCACTGCTTGGCGGACTTCGTTCTAGCGCGCAAGTTATCTCCTATGAAATTGCAATGGGACTCTCTTTTGTCGGCGTATTCATCTATGCCGGCTCTATGTCCACTGGTGACATCATCGCTTCGCAATCAACGTGGTGGAATGTCGTCGTACTCTTCCCATCCTTTGCAATTTATGTGATCTCGATGGTCGGTGAAACTAACCGTGCGCCATTTGATTTAGCTGAAGCAGAAGGTGAATTAGTGGGTGGATTCCATACAGAGTATTCATCATTGAAGTTTGCTCTCTTCTTCTTAGCTGAATACGTCAACATCATTGCGGTATCTGCGCTTGCCACAACTCTCTTCCTCGGTGGGCCAAGTGCTCCTCCAGGACTTGGATTTACATCATCGTGGCTTGGCGGATGGTTTAGCTTTATCTGGTTCTTCTTAAAGGTTCTTGGATTCTTCTTCTTCTTTGTCTGGCTACGCGGAACTCTTCCAAGACTTCGCTATGACCAGTTCATGAAGTTTGGTTGGAAAGTCTTGATTCCTGTCAACGTGGCATGGATTCTTGTGGTCGCAACCCTTCGCTTGATGACACAACAAGGCGCTTCTCAATTTGTCATCGCAGCATTTACCGGTGGCGTAGTCCTTGCAGTACTTGCAGCACTTTCTCTCTACGATTCATCGAAGAAGAAAGCCGAAGAAGCTGCGCGTTATGTCGGCGAGATGCCCGAACCATCATTCCCAGTACCGGCTTTGCCTCAACGTTCGATCACTATGCAGAAAGCGGATGAATAATGAGCGAATTTCACTTAGAACCAAAGCGCTCTGATGCGATCGAAAAGGCTGCAGAATCAGCGGTTCCTGTGACCGGCCAAGAGCCTTCCAGCTTCTTCCGCCAACTCAAGGGTTTCTGGGTCACCTTCAGCACGATGTTCAAGAAGCCAAACACGATTGAATATCCAGAAGTTAAGCCTGAAGTACAACCACGCTTTCATGGCCGTCACCAACTCAATCGTTATGAAGATGGACTTGAGAAGTGCATTGGTTGCGAGCTCTGTGCGTGGGCATGCCCAGCAGATGCGATTTATGTCGAAGGCGAGAGCAACACAGAAGAGAATCGTATGTCTCCTGGCGAGCGCCATGCCAAGGTTTATCAGATCAATTATCTCCGTTGTATTTTCTGTGGACTCTGCATTGAAGCATGCCCAACTCGTGCGTTGACGATGACAAACGAATATGAAATTGCTGATGACAAGCGTGAGAAATTAATCTGGGAGAAAGAAGATCTCCTCGCCCCACTTCGCAATGGAATGTTGATGCCTCCACATCCGATGTATCCAGGCTCTGATCACAACAATTACTACCGTGGCGAGATCAAGGAATCACATCCTTCACAAGAGGTAAATAAGTGACCGGCGAATCAATCCTCTTCTGGGTGCTTGCACCTCTAGCAGTAGCAGCATCGATTGCGATGCTCTTCATGAAGAAAGCAGTTCACTCTGCGATTCTTCTTGCGTGGGTAATGATCACCTTGGCGATTTTCTATATCGCACTCGAGGCGCCATTCCTCGGCATCGTTCAGATTGTGGTTTATACCGGCGCAGTAATGATGCTCTTCCTCTTCATCTTGATGTTGGTTGGCGTTGATTCATCTGATTCTCTGGTTGAGAAGATCAAAGGACTTCGCTCCGTTGCGATTTTCACCGCACTCGGATTCTCTGCAGCACTTACCTCGCTTATTGCCCGTGCGGATCTTGGTACTAGTTCAGTTGGATTGGCCGCGGCCAACGAAGGCGGCAACGTCCAGGGCCTAGCCCAGCTGCTCTTTGGCGACTATGTATGGGCCTTTGAAGTCATCTCTGCACTCCTGATTACTGCAGCCTTAGGCGCAATGGTTCTTGCCCACTCTGAGAAGAGCGATGGCGCGAAGACCTCACAGCGCGCCCGTTCGATCGCTCGCTTCCGTGGGAAATCCATTGCGACCGCCGCAGGCCTCCCAGGTTCTGGTGTGTATGCCCGCAATAACGCAGTCGATCTTCCAGCGTTATTGCCTGACGGATCACCATCTGATCTTTCAATCGCTGAAGTTCTTCATCGCCGTGGAGATGTTCAAGAGACCAAGTCATACGCTCTTGAAGGTCTTCCTAAGATTGATGAGGAGGGCAAGAAGTAATGAATCCAACGAATTACTTATATCTCTCTGCAATCCTGTTCTCAATCGGCGCAGTTGGCGTTGTTGTACGTCGCAACGCGATTGTGGTCTTCATGTGTATCGAGTTAATGCTCAACGCCGCAAACCTCGCCTTTGTAACTTTCGCAAAGATCAATGGCAACCTCGAAGGTCAGGTCATCGCGTTCTTCACGATGGTCGTAGCAGCTTGTGAAGTCGTGGTTGGTCTAGCAATTATCGTCACTATCTTCCGTTCCCGCCGATCTGCATCAGTTGATGATGCAAGTTTGTTGAGTCGATAAATGACATCAGAGAACTTGGTCTATTTCATCGCGCTGCCGCTCTTGAGCTCAGCGTTCTTGATGTTGTTGGGTCGCAAGGCTGATAAGTGGGGACATATCTTCGCTACCTTGGTATCTGCCAGCATCTTCGTACTGGGCGTCATGGAGTTCTTGGCCATGCGCGATCGTCCTGAAGAATCTCGCGCGCTGACCCAGAAACTCTTCACATGGATCTCAGTCGGCTCATTCAATGTTGATGCCGGGCTCTTGCTCGATCAACTCTCGATTGCATTCGTCCTTCTTATTACCGGCGTCGGAACTCTGATTCATATCTATTCGATCGCATATATGTCCCATGATCGCGATCGCCGCCGATTCTTTGCGTATTTGAACTTCTTCATCGCAGCCATGCTCCTTCTGGTGCTGGGCGATTCCTATCTCAACCTTTATGTGGGCTGGGAGGGCGTGGGCCTTGCTTCATACCTACTTATCGGTTTCTGGAATCAGAAGCCTGAGTACGCCACCGCAGCAAAGAAAGCTTTCGTAGCCAACCGCGTCGGAGACCTTGGTCTATCGATTGCCATCATGATCGCTTTCGCAAACTTCGGCGCTGTTTCATTTATCGGCATCGAAGAGAAAGTCGGCGGAGCAAGTGAGACTGCCCTAACTGCGATGGGCTTGATGTTGCTCCTTGCTGCTACTGGTAAATCTGCACAGTTCCCATTGCAAGCATGGCTCGGCGATGCGATGGCTGGTCCTACTCCAGTTTCTGCCTTGATTCACGCCGCAACAATGGTTACTGCTGGCGTTTACCTCATTACTCGTTCTAACTTCGTCTTTGATAACGCACCGAATGCTCAACTTGCTGTTGTGATAATCGGAATTATTACTCTGCTCTTTGGTGCAATCATCGGCACAGCAAAAGATGACATCAAGAAAGCGCTCGCCGCCTCAACCATGTCCCAGATTGGTTACATGATTCTTGCAACTGGATTTGGTCCTGCAGGTTATGCCTTCGCAATCATGCACTTGTTGACCCACGGATTCTTCAAAGCCGGAATGTTCCTTGGTGCAGGCTCTGTCATGCATGGCATGAATGATGAAGTCAATATGCGTCGCTATGGTGGACTAGCAAAGTTCATGCCAATCACAGCAATCACATTTGGTCTTGGTTATCTAGCAATCATCGGTGTTCCACCATTTGCTGGGTATTACTCCAAAGATAAGATCATTGAAACTGCGTTTAATGCTGGCGGCTTCCAAGGTGTGATCTTTGGATCAGCTGCGCTTCTTGGTGCGATTATCACCGCGTTCTATATGACCCGCGTTATGTTGATGACCTTCTTTGGAAATAAGCGTTGGGCAGATGACGCACATCCGCACGAGTCCCCATTCTTAATGTGGGCCCCGATGGCAGTCCTAGCCGTTGGTTCTGTGGCCTCTGGATACCTTCTCTACAACGGAAAAGCCATCGTTAAGTGGCTTGCTCCAGTAGTAGATAAGCATCATCACGAACACACAGAACTCTTGCCACCGATTGTCGTCTCAGCCCTTGCTGTCACCGCAGTATTGATTGGTGTTGGAATCGCCCTTGCGAAGTATCGCGGCGAGCTTTCAGCAACAGCTCCTCAAGATGTCAGCATCTTGACTCGCGTCGCTCGTCGCGATCTCTTGCAAGATGATGCCAACGAGTTCCTATTTATGCGCCCTGGCCAGAAACTAACTGAGGTACTTGTGAAGACAGATGAGAAAGTCATCGATGGCGTTGTGCGAGGCGTTGGAGCATCTGCTGTCGGTAGCGCTCGCGGTATGCGCAAGCTTCAGACTGGCTATGTTCGTAACTACGCATTACTCATTCTTATTGGCGCACTTCTCGCACTCGTAACAGTCTTGGTGGTGACGCTATGAACCTACTAACAACAATGGGTGCTCTACCGCTACTTGGCTCTCTCTTCATCGCGCTGATGCCTGCTGCAAACACCAAGTTGATCAAGCAGATTGCTCTTGCAGTCTCACTGCTTGTTGCTGCTGTTGGAATCTCTGCAGCGCTTGGTTTTGAAGCGAACCAGAATGGATTCCAATACGTAGAGAAGTACTCATGGATTCCAGCACTTGGTATCAATTACCAACTTGGAGTTGATGGAATCTCCTTGATTCTCATCTTGCTCTCTGTTCTCTTAGTTCCGATTGTGATTGTCGGTGGCTGGAACGAATCAGAGAATGGTCGCTTTAGCGTTAAGACTTTCTATGTTTTGATTCTGATTCTTGAGACGATGATGATCGGCGTCTTTGCTGCAACAGATCTCTTCCTCTTCTATGTCTTCTTCGAAGCAATGTTGGTCCCGGTCTATTTCTTGATCGGTGGTTACGGCAGCGGAGCTCGCCAAGCAGCAGCCGTAAAGTTCCTTCTTTATAGCCTTTTTGGCGGTCTTTTGATGCTCGCCTCCATCATCGGAATCTTCGTTATCTCTGGAAATCAGATTGGTCGCACCTTCGATATTGAAGCGCTCTCAGGTCTACAGATTGATTCGACCACCCAGAACTTCTTATTCCTCGGCTTCTTCATCGCCTTTGCAATCAAGGCGCCGTTGTGGCCGCTTCATACTTGGTTGCCAGATGCTGCAAAGTCAGCAACTCCAGGAACCTCAATCTTGTTACTTGGCGTGCTCGACAAAGTTGGAACTTTTGGAATGATCCGTTATTGCGTCGAATTGTTCCCAGAAGCATCCAAGACTTTCACGCCGTTGATCATCACTCTCTCGGTCATCTCAATTCTTTATGGCGCGTTTCTTGCAATCGGTCAGAAAGATATTAAAGGCCTCAT
>JBEATV010000087.1:0-3947 GCA_041161815.1 Actinomycetota bacterium
AAAGGTACTGCTCGCGAAGCGCTTCCTGATACACCAGAAGATCTCGCAGAGGCCCCAACCGCGTAATTACAGCTGGATAACTTTGCTGCCGACGATGAGATCGTGAACAGTTCGACGATCTTCGCGGAAGACAAAGAGGCTATCAATCACGAAAGTGATACCGCTGGTTGCACTTGATGCAATGTTTCCTGCTGCGCCCTTCACGGCAAATTCGCGTAAGGCCATACGAGACCACGAAAAGACTTCTCCAGTCTTGGCATCAACAACAACTTGTTTCAAGATGCGCTTGGCAGGTGTCTGGCCGGTCTTCCAAGTAAAGAGGTTCCAAATTACCCATCCAACAAAGAGGGTCACAATCAAAAGAAGTGCATCAAGGAGAGCAGATCCAAAGCGGGCCTGGATTGAGGCGAGTCTCTGGGGTTCTAGGTCAATGATTTCTGGAGTTTCATCGGTCATGAGTAGATTCTAGATGACTTTCAATCCATGACTTACGCTTCCTGTGTGAAAGCCAAAATTAAGAATGGTTTCCCACCAAAAGTCTGTGCGCATTGCGGCCGCGAATTCGAATGGCGGAAGAAGTGGGCCCGCGATTGGGAGCGCGTGAAGTATTGCTCAGAGCGTTGTAAAGCGGGGAAGTAGCAAACCTATTTACATAGGTGGAATCAAGGTATTGGCGAAGATCTGCCACGCCAGAGCCGACTTTGCAACGAGCGAGAGAGTTATATAAGTCCGCTCGCCTCGAATGTAATCGCTCCACTTTCCGACCTTCTTGTACTGCAACCATTGGACAAGTGCGAATGAGTTGAAGAACAAGAAAATCGTCACGACAATGCCATAAACGAAGGCTGGTGCTGAAGTTTCGCCGACTCCGCCGATGGAGAACACATAGAACATCAGGGCAATCCACGGCACGATTCCGGTGATGCAGCCGAAGATGAAGGGCAGCCAACCGCCGTTACCGGGGGTCTCATACTTCTCTTGCACGCCAAAGATTGAAATCAAGGCGGCGATATCTGCAACGCCGGTGACTTGAGCAATCAAAACAATCATGACTGAAGAGCTAATGGAATACTCGACCCAGCGGAAATAATTACGTTGAGCTGCAATACCTGCGCTGTAGCGCGGGAAGAACTGAGGGCTTGCCACGATGAAGTGAGCAAGAGCCGACAAACCTAAGAAGATTGCAACAGTCAATCCAATTGGAGTGCTGAAGAGAATCACAGATGGAGCAAAAGATGTGCCTGGGGGACCTTCCATGTAAGTCGCAGTAACTGGAAGTGCAAAGTCGCTACTAAGAGCGAGCACTGCTGTCATTTGGGCTAAATGAAGAAAGCCCGCAAAAATGTTTACCTTACGAAGTCCTTGCGATGTGATCTCTTTACTCATGAGACCACGGTACTCCTCAAGAATCGAATACTGGGGATTATGTCAGGGTACGACCGCGATCGAATTGGTCAGGCCAATCAATCTTCACTCCTAATTCTTCGGCGGCTTGAAGGGCCCATCGTGGATTTCTAATCATGGCTCGGGCCAAGAAAACCGCATCAGCTTTTCCAGAAGTAATGATCTCTTCTGCTTGCTTTGCTTCGGTAATCAGACCAACTGCTGATGTCGGAATATCTGCACCTTTACGAATCGCTTCAGCAAATGGAACTTGGAACCCAGGAACCGCTTTGATGGGCGCATTATGTAGATTGCCGCCGCTTGAAACATCAATGAGATCAACGCCATGAGCCTTCATTTTCTTGGATAACTCAACGGATTCGTCGATGGTCCAACCTTCAGGCACCCAATCACTAGCGCTGATACGGACAAAGAGCGGCAAGGAATCGGGCATCACCGCGCGTACTGCATCGACTGTCTCCATTAAAAAGCGGATCCGATTCTCGAAACTTCCGCCATATTCATCAGTACGTTGATTTGAAAGCGGGGAGTAGAACTGGTGGAAGAGATATCCATGTGCGGCATGAATCTCAATCACGTCAAAGCCAGCGTTAACAGCGCGTACCGCAGCCGCGGCAAATGCCCCAACCAATTCTTTGATTTCAGCAATTGTTAGAGCATGAGGCTCTGTCATGCCGTGATAGGTAAGGGGAGATGCTGAAACTGTCTTCCAACCACCTTCGTCGAGCGAGGCATTGCGATGATCATCCCAAGGACGCATGGATGAACCTTTACGGCCTGCGTGAGCTAATTGAATTCCCATCTTCACATTTAATGAATGCGCAAAGTCATTGATTTCACGGAATGCATCAACTTTTGCATCGGTCTCCATCGAAGGACAACCAATAGAGATTCGACCTTCAGGTACAACGCCGGAAGCTTCAGCCATAATCAAACCTGGTGCGCCAGTAGCAAAAGCCATCAAATGCCCACGGTGCCATGCGCCAATTAATCCATCGTTTGCTGAGTATTGGCACATGGGAGAAACCCAGACGCGATTTTGGAATGTGACTGCGCGCAATGTAAGTGGATCAAATAAGCGGGCCAAGTAGTTTTCCATCTCTCGAATGTAAGTGTGACGTCCTAAGGCTTGTAGGTTACATTGGAATCATGGCAAAGTTGCGAGGACTTCTCAAAGCGGACCCACCCTGATTGTCACATCGATCTCTTTTGGTTTCGCCGTTCATTACTGGTGGGAAGGTCCGGCTTATGTCATCGCATTTGGAGTATTTACCGGCCAACTCGTCGTGGGTTGGAGCAACGATCTCTACGACTTTGATGACGATCTCCGCCACCAACGCACCAACAAACCTCTTGTCTCAGGGCTTATTACCAAGCAATATCTAGAGAAGTGGCTACGGGTGATGGTGCCATTCTCATTCGTTGCAAACCTACTTGGCCCGCTGGGAATCAGAGGCGGCTTGGTCTACATGCTCGGAATCGCATGCGGGGTTGCCTATAACTTCTACTTTAAGTTCTCTGCACTTTCACCTCTGCCATATGCAATCGCCTTCGCAGCCTTGCCATCTTCAATCGCGATTTCAAAAGATATAACTCCACCGCTGTGGATGTGGCTTGGTGGCGCACTTCTAGGGATGGCTGCACATTTCATTAACGTCCTCAAAGATATGAAAGAAGATCACGTAAGCGGCATCAAAGGCCTGCCACAAAGATTGGGAACACGAGGTTCTGTTGTAGCCGCGGTGGTGCTTATTTCTGTCAGCGTATTAGTCCTACTATAAACTTCTTGAACGCTAGAGCTTGCGCCGAAGGTCTCGATAGAAGTTCTCGTGCGAACCTAGATCAATGAACTCAATAGAATTCTTAGTGGCCCAATAGGCGACGAGAAACTCCACATCACCTTTACGTTTTTTGTAAACTCGAATACTTCCTAGGTCACCCTTTTTTTGCGTGCCAATTTCAACATTCTCAATTATGTCGTCAAGCGCAGAGTTAACAATTAATCTTTGACTTGCATGGAGCTTCTTGTATTTGCGCTGAAAAGTAGGAGTTTGTAAAAGCTTCATCGATCAAAGGAGAAAGGAATATCCGCTTTTTCTTTTGTCGAAGTCATGAGCGACTTAATCATTGAAATTGGCAGATCGTCGTATTGCTCGGCAAGTCTTCCTAAGCGGTAGTAATACTCAATCTGCATCGGCGTGGAACGCATTGCATTTTCAGCATCAGATATTGCAAGCTCAACAAGACTTTCAGATAACTTCACCGATTTATGCGCCATCACGAGGCTCCTTTGTTATGTGGCAAAAGGTAGCAAAAAGGCACCTAGTTGTCACTTCAAAGACCTTCGGGCTACCTACACTTCATTTATGCGCGGCTCAATCGCTCTTGTCGGTTCTGGTGAATTCCTGCCGATCATGGCTGACTTTGAAGAATCACTCATCAACGACGGCATCAAAAATGGCAAAGCCGCAAAGTACGTACAGATCCCCACAGCTGCTGGTCAAGAGAGCACTGATCGTTTGAAATATTGGGAAGAACTGGGA
>JBEATV010000019.1:0-13466 GCA_041161815.1 Actinomycetota bacterium
TGGGGAATGTATGCCGGCTATGAACTATATGAACATATTCCAATTGCAGAGGGTAAAGAAGAATATCGCGATAGCGAGAAGTATGAAATTAAAGTTCGAGATTGGGCAGGCGCTACCAAAAAAGGAATTACTTTGGCGCCATTTGTTACTCAACTCAACAAGATTAGACGAGAGAATGTTGCGCTACAGAGATTACGTAATTTGTACTTCCACGATACCGATTCTGACCAGATCATCGCTTACTCAAAGCGAGAGGGCGATAACCTAATTCTGGTTGTGGTAAATCTTGATGGTTACCATGCGCAAGAAACCACTATTCGATGGGATATGTGGGCGCTAGGTTTTGACCAGAACTCGGATAAAGTGAACTTTGAAGTGACAGATCTCCTTGATAACTCCATCTATAACTGGGGTAAAGAGACATTTGTTCGCCTAGATCCGGCTCGCCCTCATGGCAAAGTCGCCCATATTGCCCGCGTAAGAATTAAGTAAAGTTCGAGCATGGCCCGCTTTCTCGACAAGATTTTTAGAAAGCGTCAGAAATTTCAATCTCCACCTGCTGGATATCTCAATCCTCACTCCACATTGGGTGAATTGGATATGTACCTCATCACCGAAGGCCGGCATGAAAATTTATGGAGTGTTCTTGGCGCCCATGTTCGACGCGATGAGAATGGCGAATTGATTGGAACTGCCTTTGCAGTATGGGCTCCCAATGCGCGAAATGTGAGTTTGATCTGCGATATTAATTTCTGGGATCGAAAGACGCATCCCATGATTCCGCTGGGATCCTGCGGCTTATGGGAAATCTTCATTCCAGATTTAGGTCCAGGTATCAAGTACAAATATGCAATTGAAGGTCGTGATGGACGATGGGTTGATCATGCCGATCCTTTAGCTCGACAGACAGAGACTCCCCCACTTACCGCATCGATTGTTAACGAACGTGGATTTTCGTGGAGCGATAGCAAGTGGATAGATGACAGAGCGATGTACCAACCATGGAGATCTCCTATCTCTGTTTATGAAGTCCACCTTGGATCCTGGAAACCAGGATTGAGTTACCGAGAGCTCGCGGAAGATTTAGGAAACTATCTCCTTAAACAAGGCTTCACCCATGTTGAACTCTTACCTGTCACAGAACATCCCTACAGCCCTTCGTGGGGTTATCAAGTCACGTCGTACTTTGCCCCAACCTCACGCTTTGGAGAGCCAGATGACTTCCGTTTCTTTGTAGATGAACTACACAAAAAAGGCATTGGAGTAATTCTTGATTGGGTTCCTGCTCACTTCCCTAAAGATGAGTGGGCTCTTGCACGCTTTGATGGAACGGCTCTCTACGAACATGAAGACCCCAGGCTTGGTGAACACCCTGATTGGGGCACCCTGATCTTCAATTTTGGCCGCAATGAAGTCCGCAATTTCCTCGTTGCTAGCGCTCTTTATTGGCTTGAAGAATTTCACATCGATGGTCTTCGCGTTGATGCTGTGGCTTCCATGCTTTATCTCGATTACTCGCGCAAAGAAGGCGAATGGATTCCTAACGAATTCGGCGGTCGCGAGAACTTGGCTGCTGTGAAGTTATTACAAGAAGCAACCGCAACTGCCTATAAACGACATCCTGGCATCATGATGATTGCTGAAGAATCAACTGCATGGGGCGGTGTAACGAAACCAACCTCCGAAAATGGACTTGGTTTCGGATTCAAATGGAATATGGGCTGGATGCATGACACTCTGCAATATCTCCATCACGAACCTGTGCATCGGGTTTATCACCATAATGAAATTACCTTCTCAATCCTCTATGCCTGGAGCGAGAATTTTCTTCTCCCGCTCTCTCACGATGAAGTTGTGCATGGCAAAGGTGCGCTCGTAAACAAGTTTCCTGGTGACCGATGGCAGAAATTAGCAACGCTACGTGCGCTCTACGGATTTATGTGGGCACATCCCGGCAAGAAACTACTCTTTATGGGATGTGAGTTTGCCCAAAACGATGAATGGCGAGAATCGGCCTCCTTGGATTGGCACTTGACGCAGTACACCGAACATAGCGGTATTCAATCTCTCATCGCTGATATCAACTCTTCCTACTCAGCCCATCCATCGCTATGGCAGAAAGATGTCTTCTCCGAGGGCTTCCAATGGTTGATAGGCGATGATGGCGCAGGTAACACTCTCGCGTTTGCGCGTTGGTCAGATGACGGTCGACCTGTAATTTCTGTGACCAACTTTTCACCAGTTCCGCATGAGAGTTATCGGATTCCTCTACCCACGACAGGAAAGTGGAGAGAGATTCTCAATACCGATTCTTCACAATATGGTGGATCAGGAATTACTAATCCGACTATCTCTGCCTTGAATGAAGAACATAAGGGCTTCGCACAATCAGCGGTGATTCGACTACCGCCGCTGGCAACGATCTGGCTCGAGCTCGCCTAGCGCTTACGTGGTTGGCTGGCAGCAGCCACAAAAAACGCCACAAAAATCAGCATTACCCCCGGAATTGTCATAGCAATCGGCAACGTGGTGGCTCCTGCAACAATTGAAATCACTCCACGACCAACAAAGGTGAGAATCTGATTGAGCGCGCCGAGTTCTGCAACAACTACACCGCCGGGCTTATCTGATCGAGCGTTTGCATAGCCAAAGAAGAGCGGACCGACAAAGGAGATTCCGATACCGCATAACAAGAAACCAATACAGAAGATCGCAAATCCAAGATAGAGATTGCTCTCTTTGATTTGGAGGCTAAGGCCAAGTGAGGTTAAGAAGATTGTTCCACCCATGACAACAAAAGGTTGGACTATTTCTTTATCTGTCCGATTTCCTTTGAAACGGTGATAACCCAGACGACCAATAATCATGGCGCCCATAAAGAGGAAGTACGGAACAACTGCAAGTGACTTGCTGACGCCAAATTCTTGACGGGCCATGATGGTTGCCCAATCACCGACCGAGACTTCCAACATCAAAGCACAGAGAAATCCGAGGCTAACAACCCAATCAATACTAAAAGTGGAGATCATTCTGCGGAAGGTGACAACCTCATCGTCTTCGGTGACTTCGTTGCCCTGTAGCAAAATGGGTCGTGATCGATTGATGGAGCGGATCGTTAAGACGTAGACCATGATTATTAAAGGGAAAATGTGCCAGTTAAGAGAAACAAATGACGAGATGAGAAGTGCAATAAAGGCAGTGGTGACTGCTCCAGCGCTCCAGAGTCCGTGCAGCATTGGAATGATCTGGACTCCCGTCTCAGTCTGTCGATGTAAAGCTTGTGCGTTAATCGAAATGTGATAAGTCGCCCATGCAAAACCACAGATAATGTTCACCAGGAGATAGAGCTCGGCGTTCTTGAGCTCAATAAGGATCCCCACTGTCAGATACGTAACCGTCGAGCTAAAAATCAGGACTTTATAGACGCCTAGTCGATGGACGATATGGCCCATCGTGAGATGAGCTGCCAAAGCCCCAATAGAGCCCGAGCTCATCAAGAAGCCGAAATAAGTGGTGGAGACATCGAGATTAGCCTTGATATCAGGTAAGCGCGGAGCAAGGCACATGATTCCTAGCCCGAAAAGGAAGAAGAAAGACTGTAAGTCTCTCCGCTCTTGGCGTTCCATGGGCTTATTCAAAACAACGCACTCGCTAACTCATTTCGCGCCCGAATCAGATCGGGATCAGATGGATCAACTAACTGGAATAGCAATAGTAGATGTTCCTTAGCGCGTTTCTTGTCATCTCCGACTGAGTTTCTCACCGCAGAAATGAGTCGAGTGAAAGCACCCTTGGGGTTACCGTGTGCAATCTCAATATCTGCAGCCATAAGTTGTTTATCAATTGCAGGATCTGTGTCAGCATCGCTGATTGTCTGTGTTGGGTCGAGGCCAGATATTCGCACCATCAATTCACACTGAGCTAAACCGATTTTGGCCATTGACTCATCTGGTTTGCGTTGGAGCCAATTGCGATATGCCATGGCGGCGCCAGAGTAATCTCCACTTTCAAGAGCGCTCAATGCTGCGACTTCTTCTGGATCCATGGGCGCTTCTTGAACTTCTGGAACTTCAACCGCAAGACCGCGCTCTTGTGCCACTTGAAATAGCTTGGAGATCACCAGCGCAATCTGATCTTCTGGGTAAGGCTTATCAAAAAGCGCAAGAGGTTGTTCATCAATAAAAGCAATCGCGTAAGGAATGGATTGGATCTGAAGTGCCTGGACGAGTTGTGTCTGTACATCTGCATTGATGGCGCCAAAAAACCATCGCTCTTCATCCTTCTTTGACATGTGAGACATGAGATCGCGCAGATCCATCGATGCTTTACTTCGAGGTGAATAAGCCAAGAGAACGACTGGCTTCTCCTTCGAAGGTGCTACGAAATTGGTCATGAAGTTTTCAACAGTAGCTTCGTTGAAATCCGCAGCCGAGCTCTCTGCTGTCTTTGGCTTTGTGAGGGAGCTAAGGTCAAATGCCCGTCCAAAATTATTGGGTAAGGGCGGCATGCTCATGACGTGATTCTATGAGTTACGAGCGCCAGGAGCCCCAGAATCCATACGGAATGGGAGTACAGATGTGATGTAGTCGTTCGTTGCAAAATCAAGCCCAACATCGTGACCGGCTTTCTCACCCAAATACCAACGATGCTCTAGTACCTCATGAAACAACTGCGCATCTTCAACTCGTCCTTGAAGAGCTTCTGGGACCGATGCAACAACCTTATAAAAGACTTCATGAAGCCAACGTTGAGCAGATTCCGCTTTATCTGGCGTGGTTATCAACTCACGCGATCTGAATCGATCAAAAGATGCCAAGATTCTCTTTGCTTGAATCTCCTCAGTTTCAAGTCCCATCAAATCCTTGAGGCGCTGAGAGTGATAGTTCGGTGCAACTAATTTTGGAGTAAAAGTCAGAGTTGATTGATCCCCGGCTAATTGAATATCGACCTCTTCGACCGCAAAGCCAATGTCTTGCAGCGAACGCATTGCGCGCTCAACAGCCTGTCTATCATGAGCCGGCAAAATTTGCGGCTCGCTCAACGCTTTCCAGATTTTTCTATATCTACTGATGACTGAATCACTAGCGCGAATTGGATCCATCGCGGGAAAGAGAACGCCGGCAAGTTTGAGATCTTCTAACTCAGCCGCAACATTAAAACGCGCGAGATCCAGATCGTGCTCACGTTGGCCATTACTGAGATGCTTCTGAAATTCCCCGGTCTCTGCATCAACGAGATATGCGGCAAACCCATCGGCATCGCGGCGAAAGAGAGTGTTAGAGAGCGAACAGTCTCCCCACCAGAAACCTAACAAATGAAGTCTCACAAGAAGATATGCCAGCGCATTCGCCATCGTGGTGATTTGATGTTGTGTTACTTCTCCGCTAAGAACAACGCGATATGGCAATGAATATGGCAAAAATCGAGTCACAATGGCGCAGGGAAGTTCTTCTCCGGTTGGTGTGAATCGACCGTTGACGATGGCAATCTGAGAAACTGAAGGCGCACCGCGTAGTCCCAACTCTCGTAATGCTTCATACTCCCGCGTCGCAAACTCTTGCACCGTCTCTTTGACAGCGTAAATCTCACTATCGGGATCGTTGGTGGAACGCACGAGACGGACGATGTGGCGAGAGATGCCGCGCTGAGCCGTCAGAGATGGGTCTTCAGGCCATTGTTCGAGCGGTGTATCCCAAGGCAGGTTAGAGAGAGCAGAAATCTCATCGCCAAGACCAGTTATATGTAATTGAGACTTATTGGAGGCCACTGCCTCATTCTTTCAGGCTTTAGACTAGATGCATGGCGCGAATGAAACGAGTTTTGAGCAAAGTCACACCAAAGTCACCCAAATCCAACTCTCGTGAGAGCTCCCATGAAGATTTTGGCATCAAAGGGGCGCCTCTCAACACCCAACATCCTTTCTACTTTGGATTTCTCGCCGCATCTGGCGCCCTCGTTGCAATCACTCTTCTTCGCGCGCTCCAATCAGCAAGCCAAGTTTTTGTATTGATTATCATCTCGCTCTTCTTGGCGATGGGACTCAATCCCACGGTTGAAGCGCTCCAATCCCGCAAACTCAAGCGCGGAATCTCCGTCGCGATTGTTGTAGTCAGCGCACTTCTTATTGTTGCGCTATTCGCTCTTGTTGTAATTCCTCCCGTCTTTACTCAAGCTAATGAACTTATCGATAGCGCACCACAATTACTGGACTCACTCCGCAACAACTCCACTTTGAATCAACTCAATACCGAGTACGGCTTTATTGATTCGCTGGAATCGAAATTTGAATCGTGGATCTCTGACGGTCAATTGCTTACGGGAGCATTTGGTGGAGTACTTGGCGTAGGTCGGACCGTTCTTTCTGGCGCATTTTCTGCCCTCACCGTGATGGTTTTGACGCTCTATTTCTTAGCCTCATTGCCCGCAGTCACCGCGATGTTCTATCGCTTGGCGCCTGCTTCTCGTCGTGAACGAGTCTCCCGAATTGGAGATGCGATTATTTCCCGCGTCGGTGCTTTCGTTGGTAGCCAAGTGCTCATTGCCACACTTGCTGCGATTTTTGTCTTCTTCCTCGCACTTGGACTTGATCTGCCTTATGCAGCTGCACTTGGAATGGTGATTCTCTTCGTTGCTTTGATTCCATTAGTAGGTCACTTCATCGGTGCCAGCATTGTGGTGCTGGTTGCTCTCACTCAGTCCCCCACCAAAGCCTTGTTAGCGCTTGTCTTGTACACGCTGTATGTGCAAATCGAGAATTACCTCATCACGCCCCGCATCATGAAGCGATCGCTCTCAATTCCTGGTCTTGTCACGATCGTGGCTGCGCTCCTTGGTACCTCTTTGCTTGGACTTGTTGGTGGAGTTCTAGCGGTACCGATTGCAGCAGCAGTTCTTCTGATTATGGATGAAGTTGTCTTTCCAAAATCAGATGCTGCTTAGACTTACAACTCCAGAGGCAGTGGTAGTCGCTCAGGATTAATCACGCTGACAATCTCAGTTAGCACCCGATGTACAAATGGTTCGCCGACCCAGAGATGTTTTCCATCCTTAACTTCGATTAGTTCAATCTGTGGAATAGCCGCAAACTTCTCTCGCGCTGCATCGGGCTTGAGATAATCATCGAACTCCGGAATTAACGCGACAATCCGTCGATGATCTTCTGCCCAAAAGTGAAGATCCTCAGGGTTTGAAAAACGCAACGGCGGTGAAAGAAGAATGAGAGCTCTAATCCGCGGATCGCGGGCGTACTTCAAAGCTAAGTCAGTACCAAATGACCACCCTGTTACCCAAAGCTCTTTAATTCCAATGCCATCGAAGCAGTAATTAATTGCTGCGATCACATCTTCTTTCTCGGCGACTCCATTACCGAAGACGCCCTCGCTTGTTCCTTGTTCGCTCTGAGTGCCTCGAGTATTGAAGCGAACAACAGTGATGCCAGCCATTGCTGGCAGGCGATTAGCGGCCTTCTTGTATATGTGGCTATCCATCATTCCCCCATGAGTGGGCAGAGGATGAAGACAGAGCAGGCCACGTGAGAGATCACCATTATCGGGAGTAGCGACTTCACCTATCAAGCGCAATCCATCGGCTGTGATGAAGGAGATAGGGCTTCGCGTTGCGGAAAGGACGGTACTGGGTCGAATCAATTCCGTCATACCTGTAAGTTTAGTCATTGACCATGAAAACGTTCGAATCAATCAATCCCGCCACCGGCGAAGTAGTCGGCATCTTTCCTGTTACAACAGCTAAAGAAGTAAATGAAGCTGTCGCACGAGCACAGACCGCTGCAGATCAATGGTCAAATCTAAGTTTTAGAAAACGCCTTGTAATTCTCCGAGATTGGGCATCTTTACTTACTCGAGAGATGAATACTGCGGCCGAATTGATTCACCGCGAAACTGGAAAACCAACCAGCGATGCAACTCTCGAGATGGCCCTTGCAATCGAACATATTTCGTGGGCGGCAAAGTTCGCCCCTAAAGTTCTTGGTTCCCAGAGTCGCCCCGTTGGATTATTGATGTTTAACATGTCAGCAAAAGTCCAACGCGCACCATATGGCGTCGTTGGAGTCATCGGTCCATGGAACTACCCAGTGTTTACACCAATGGGGTCCATCGCATACGCACTTGCTGCAGGAAATACCGTGGTCTTCAAGCCGAGTGAATTCACTCCCGCAATTGGCGCATGGCTGGGCGAGACCTGGAAGCGCATCGCACCATTCGCCGATATTTTCACCGTCGTTACCGGAACTCCAGAGACCGGAATCGCTCTCACCGAAAGTGCAGTCGGAAAGATTTCTTTCACGGGTTCTACCCGCACTGCTAAGAAAGTTGCCGCTACATGCGCCGAACGCATGACACCGGTTGTACTGGAGTGTGGTGGAAAAGATCCCGTACTGATTGATCGCGACGCAGACATCAAGCGCGCGGCTGAAGTAACTCTCTGGCATGCAATGTCGAATGCCGGACAATCATGTATTGGCGCTGAGCGCGTGTACGTTCATCGCGATGTCGCTGATAAGTTCACGAAGACTATCGTCGACATGGCCAAGGAAATCAAAGTTGGTTACGAAGATGGAGCTCATTACGGTCCGGCCACAATGCCTTCACAGCTCAAGGTAATCAAGTCGCATATCGATGATGCCGTCAAGCGCGGAGGTGAGTTCCTGATTGGCGACAAGAACTCTGTGAAGGATGGTTATGTCCAACCAGTCATTTTGCGCAACGTTCCTGAAGATTCCAAAGCAATGACTGATGAAACTTTTGGGCCGACTCTTGTCATTAATACGGTGCGACACATGGATGAAGCAGTCGACCTTGCGAATTCGACTAGCTACGGACTCGGAGCGGCAGTATGGTCAAAGCGAAACGGAAAGAAAATTGCATCGCTGCTGAATTGTGGAATGGTCTCAATTAACTCTGCGTTTTCCTTCGCTGCAATTGGCTCAGTACCTTTCGGTGGCGTGAAAGATAGCGGCTATGGACGTATTCATGGCGCTGAAGGGTTACTTGAATTCACTTACCCACGTACAGTGGTCAAGACTCGATTCAATATCCCGTTGCAATTCACAACATTCCAGCGTAGCGGCTTTGCTGATAAAACCATCATCAGACTGGTAAATCTCTTACATCGTCGCCGTCGTCGCTAACTCGCGACTTTTTTTCTTTTGTTTAGATTAATACCTCGGAGCGTTGCGCGTTCTTTCAATCTTTGGTTTTCTCTTCTCGCGATTATTCCAACATGCAGTATGCCAATGACGTCTCGATTCCACATCGTGCTCTAACCATGCGACAGTATGGGGAGTCGCCATGGGAATGAGTTGATCACACCCCGGGCAGCGATATGGCTTACTTGAGCTCGACCCTGTGATCCTTCTGACCACATAGATACCCTCATGATGTTCTTCGATGGTTTGATGTGATGTCGCTATATCGCGGTCATCATCGGCAGAAGAGTTGCGGGCGCCACGCTTCTTAGGCTTATTTCTCCGCGGACTCACAGGGATATTCTCCCCTAAATGAGGCAAGATTGTGTTCATGAAGATGCGGTATCTGATTGCGTTGACATTGAGCGCAGCCATGATCATCAACATTCCGGCTGTCTCCTCGGCAGACGACGTTAAAGTCGTAGCGAAGAAGAGCGCTAAACCCATCCCATCTCCCTCTCCTAAATGGCCTCCTCAAGGCTTCAAAGGAAAAGAGGGAGTCTTTGCCAAAGTGCCCACCAGTAAAGAATTGATTGGTCTGCTCTCTGCACGTCGTACCCTGCAATCAGTTGTAAAAAACTGTGAAGAATTTGCTTGCGGAGCTGTCATTGCCGCTGCAGAAACTGGTTGCTCATGGTGGGAGGTCAACTCCTCCGTTTTCAAGGTGAGAGCAGAAGATCTAACGCAAGAAAAGGTTGGAACTCTGACAACCTATGCAAAAGGCAGTGATAAGAAGGTTCAAACAACGATCTTTTTGATTAGTTCAGAAGAGGTTTCACCAGGAGTTTCAGTCAGTGGCATCAGAGTTGTCTGCCATAGAAATCCTGCTGATAAACCCAAGCCGGGAAATATATACAAACCACTTGCAACCGCATCACCCACTCCATCGGCTACAAGCGGAAACTAGCCATGCTCGGAGGAATCGATAACGCGCTCTTTCTCTCTTCTTTTGCCGGCTTTGCCGTCATGGGAGTGCTGATTCTCTTATTGCGATGGGCATTTAGCCGCGGATCATCCTTGGTTGAGCGACCACGACGTGCGGGAGATGAAGATGAGTACGGTTTGTTGACCGTAGTAGCTGCGCCAACAAATTTCATTGAAGGTGAAATCATCAAGCGCAAACTCATCGAACATGGGATCAAAGCAACACTAACAAGCACCAAAAAGGGTCCACGAATTTTTGTGTTTCCGGAGGAAGTTAAAGCAGCCGAAGCAGTACTACGCAGTTAGAACGTAACGTCGACTAACGATTCTTGCCTGGAACCCAGAGTTGATCGCCAACTTCACGATTCTCATAGCGCGCAAGAACGAAGAGTAAATCTGAAAGTCGGTTGAGATACTTTGCAGTTAACTTATTCACGCCTTCTCCAAAGGAGTGGATTGCCTGCCAGGTACAACGTTCTGCGCGGCGAACAACAGTACGGGCTACATGAAGGTGCGCAGATGCTGGAGTACCTGAGGGAAGTACAAATGATTTCAATGGACTCAAGGTGCTATTGAAATGGTCGATCTTCTCTTCTAGATATGCCACTTGTGATTCAAGAACTCGAAGCGGCTCATGTGCTGGAGCATCGACGACTGGAGTACAGAGATCTGCTCCGACATCAAAGAGATCATTTTGGATACGGACCAGTAATTTGCGGATTTCCTCATCGAGATGGGGAAGGGCTAGAACAACACCAATGTAAGAGTTGGCTTCATCGACTGTGGCATAAGCCTCAAGACGCGGATCATTTTTAGAGGTTCGACTCATATCGCCTAGCGAGGTCGTCCCGTCATCACCAGTTTTTGTATAAATTCGAGTCAGATTTACCATGGGGTGAGCCTATTGGAGTCGTTACGATGTGACCACTTCGAGGCTATCTTCCCAGCGCTCATCACGAGTCTTGGCCGTCAATTGAGAGGATGTACATGGCAACAACCCATCCTCTCGACCGTTTCCGAGTTGTCGGCGGATCACGTCTTGTCGGAGATGTCACCATTACGGGCGCAAAGAATTCGGTATTGAAACTTATGGCGGTAACCCTCTTAGCTCCTGGCCGCTCGACAATCAATAATGTTCCAGATATTGCAGATGTGGCAATGATGGCTGAACTTCTCGAACGTCTCGGTTGTACGGTCTCGCGAGACTTGGCAAAGGCGAAGATTGTTATCGATGTTCCTGACCAACCAGGCCACCGCGCAGAATACGAATTAGTGAGAAAACTCCGCGCTTCAATCAATGTTCTTGGCCCACTGGTTGCACGACTAGGAAAAGCAGAAGTAGCGCTGCCGGGTGGCGATGCAATTGGATCTCGTGGATTAGATTTTCACACCAAGGGTCTTGTCGCTCTCGGCGCTCAGGCGCATAGCGAACATGGCTACATCATTGCTACAGCCGCAGATGGTCTGACGGGCGCCGAGATCACTCTCGAATTTCCCAGCGTTGGTGCGACCGAGAACATCATGACGGCTGCGGTTTTAGCGCAGGGCGTGACGATTCTTGATAACGCGGCGCGCGAACCAGATATCGTCGATATTGGAAATTTCTTAATCGCTATGGGCGCCGACATCGAAGGACTTGGCACGCCCACTTTGAAAATTCGTGGAGTTTCAACTCTCCATCCAGCTGAGCACACTGCAATTCCAGATCGCATTGTCACCGGAACATGGGCTTTTGCCGCAGCAATGACTCGTGGCGATATCTCGATTCATGGCGCAAATCCTGAGCATCTCGCTCTCCCGCTTGAAAAACTTGTCTCCGCCGGGGCGGTAATTACCTCAATTCCTGATGGAATCCGAGTAAAAATGGATCGTCGTCCCAGCGCAATTGATGTTGCAACTCTTCCTTATCCAGGATTTCCAACGGATCTGCAACCTTTTGTCATCACACTCAACGCTATAGCCGATGGCGATGCAATCGTGACTGAGAATGTCTTTGAAGGTCGATTTATGTTTGTGAATGAACTCTTACGCCTCGGCGCCAAAATCCGCGTGGATGGACATCACGCCTCTATCACGGGTACTGCCCAACTCTCTTCTGCTCCAGTTATGGCCTCTGATATCCGCGCTGGAGCTGGCTTAGTTCTGGCTGGCCTGGTCTCTGATGGAGTTACCTTTGTTGAGGGCGCGTATCACGTCGATCGCGGATATCCGCAATTTGCTGAGCAACTACAGGCTCTAGGCGCAGACGTTACGCGCGTCGATGAGAGATACCAGGTTTAGTGAGAGGCTTCCTCGCGCAGTTCGTGTCGACCTTCGACTCGTAACTTCTTGTAAATAATCATCGTCTCGTGACGCACGAGTGATTCGCTATAGCCGATATTTTGGGCGATGCTCTTATTTGTCTTTCCTGCGCGGAGAAGTTCGAGAATCTTCTCTTGTCGTTGAGTGAGAGGTTGTAATTCACTGGTCTGGGTTAAGTCACGAACAGAAGAGAGAGTTCGGATTTCTAGCGAGCTCTCGAAGACGCGAAGTAGCGATTGAATGGCTTCGCAATAATTTGTGATTCCTTCCATAGATGTAAGGTCGGATGGAAAGCTCATGCAATAGATCCGAGCAAGTCCCACCGGAATCGCAACCATTGATTCCCAAGGTGTAATGGAATCAAAATGTATAAAGTCCTCAAACTCGTCAGAAACTGTGTCGACTGTTGTCCAAACAATCTTTTGTGAGCGCGCCGCAAGACTCAAAGGTCGCAGGTCAGAGATCTGAATGGTCGCCTGAGTCATATGTTCGTGCTTGCTGAAGCCAACAAGATTCTCGCAGCGAATGAGCCCATCTGGGTCAACGCTTCCGCGATAGACGACAGCGATTTCATCCAATGGCGATAGGTGTCTGCTGAGGAAATCTATCGCTTGGTCCGCATGTGGCGATTTCGAGAGAAAATCTGCGATGGATTGAATTCGTTGAAGATAAAGCTCGTACAAAATCTAACCCCCCCCCGTTGAAATTGGGGACTATGACTTACCCGATATCTACTTTGGTAATCATGGCAGAGGCGACTGACACAGTCACGCGATTAGAGCGATAGTCCAAGGTCACCGCAAACTGCTCACCATCTCGCTCTCCCACCCGATAAAGCCATCCATTGGCAGCAGCGCAGACTTCGGCAGCTCTTTCGCTCATTCCAATAAGTTGGGCAGCGCGATCCTGCGCAATCTCTGCTTCTTCTGTGATTGTGACCGGGCATAACTGTGGACCCTTACCTACTGCAAGGATTTCTCCGCGCGTTTCAGTTCTTCCAATCGCAATGACTACTGAGGATCTCGCCTTTGATTGC
>JBEATV010000054.1:0-9765 GCA_041161815.1 Actinomycetota bacterium
GCACGCGCTTCACCAGTAATGGTTTTAACTTTAATTCCTAGAGCTTCAACGAGAGCTGCGTCATCAGTGGCATCTTCACTTGCGGCATGTGCGCGCTTGAGGACATCAAGGGCAAACCCTTGCGGGGTCTGTACTGCCTTTAAAGCAGAGCGATCAGGGGTGTTTCTGACATAACCATCACGATCAATCTCCTTGATGGTGTCTACGACTTGGATGACAGGAACGACTGCGCTCTCTCCACCCCGAAGTTCGCCCAAGACTCTCGAAGCAAGATCGGCCGAAGCAAGCGCCCGAGCAGCATCATGGACGAGTACATAATTAATTGAAGGAGATAAAGAGTTCAAGGCTAGATTGACCGAATCACTTCGTAGAACCCCGCCAGTAATGACGGTTGCGCTTTCTCCCACAATCTTTTGAAATTCTGCTTCATATCCCGCAGGTGCGGTGATAATGATTTCATCAACTACGGTTGAGAGTGCAGTAAATGCGCGTTCGATCAGCGTTATGCCATCGATTTGAATCAGCGCTTTTGGGATATCTGCTCCGAGACGATGCCCCATACCTGCGCCCGCAATAATTGCAGCGCTTGTGGGTGTTTGACTCATGAGACGCTCACAGCGATGAGCCGATTAAGAAGCGAGCACCTCGTCGAGGATTGATTCAGCCTTGGCCTCGTCAGTGTTTTCTGCGAGTGCAAGTTCGGAAATCAAAATCGCGCGAGCTTTTGCAAGCATGCGCTTCTCGCCCGCAGAAAGACCACGGTCAAGATCACGACGGAAGAGATCGCGGACAACCTCAGCGACTTTGATGACATCGCCTGATGCAAGCTTTTCAAGGTTAGCTTTGTAGCGACGAGACCAGTTAGTGGGCTCTTCGGTGTAAGGCTGGCGTAGGACTCCAAAGACTCTTTCAAGACCTGATGAGTCAACAACATCGCGAACGCCAACAACCTTCAGTACTAGATAGATCTTCTCTTCGCCTTTGATGGTCCGGGTCTCGATTGCTTCAATGAGAGCCGCTCCGTGATGGGGATAAACAACGGTTTCGCCGACCTTAAATGACATTGAGTGCCTTTCGCTAGGGGACGATTTTATCAGAGTAATTCCAATCACGAAAACCAGCTCAAGTAGGCGTAAATCAATGCTTTTCTGCCATTATTCGCCAATGAGTTCTTCTCTTATGTCACGTCGCCTCGTTGGTGCGCTCGCTGCAAGTAGCTTGCTCTTGACAGGATGCGCTGCAGGTGGTCAAGCGCCTACTCGAATCATCAAACAAGTTACTGATGGCGTAGAAAAAGATGCAGGCGATCTCAAGATTCGTAACGTGAAGGTTATTGCTCTACCTGACGGCTCAGGAACTCTCATTGCTTTTATTGTTAATCACAACGATGATGCTGATCAACTAGCGGCAGTTACCATCAATGGGCAGCGCGCTGATCTTGTGACTGAGGCCGTGCTAACAAAGAACAAGCCGATGATTTTTGAAGGCGACGCCGCAAATGCAAAATCAAAAATTGCTGTACTTGGCGCTAAGCCTGGCTATCGAGTCCCCGTAGTTTTCTACTTCACAAAGGGTGGAAAAGTTGAACTTGATGCTCTCGTTGTAGCAAATACTGGAATCTATAGCTCCATCTTGTAACCCAGACCGCGCACGGTCTGAATTAAGGTTGGATTAGCTGCATCGGGTTCGATTTTTGCACGCAGACGTTTGATGTGAACATCCAGCGTTTTGGTATCGCCCACATAATCACTGCCCCACACTCGATCAATGAGCTGCATACGAGTCAGTACGCGACCGGCATTACGCATTAAGAACTCAAGTAATTCAAACTCCTTGAGTGGCAAGGAAACTGGTGCGCCGCTGACCGAGACTTGGTGGCGATCGATATCCATGCGGACTTCGCCAACTACTAATACGCCAGGTGTGGCTTCTACATCTTCTCCGTGATTGCGGCGCAATACAGCGCGAATACGGGCAACGAGCTCGCGGGATGAATACGGCTTGGTGACGTAATCATCTGCGCCGATCTCAAGGCCAACGACTTTATCTACCTCTGAATCTTTCGCAGTAAGCATGATGATTGGAACGCGAGATTTTGCACGGATCTGGCGGCAGACTTCTGTGCCCGAAACTTCTGGAATCATCAGATCAAGGAGAACTAAGTCGATTCCACCTTGGTCGAATTTACGGAGCGCTTCTGCTCCGTTATCGGCAGTAACGACCGAGAAACCCTCTTTTCCAAGGAGAAATTCAAGCGCCTCGGAGAATGAAGCCTCATCTTCAACAATCAAGATTTTGGTCATGATGCGCTGCCTTCCTCATCGAGTGCAACCGGTAGCTGGAGAGTGAATGTACTTCCCACGCCCTCTTTACTCCATACCTTCACATCACCGCCATGATTCAACGCCACGTGCTTCACAATAGAGAGTCCCAATCCAGTTCCGCCCGTCAAGCGTGAGCGCGCTGGGTCAACGCGATAGAAGCGTTCAAAGATGCGATTGAGTTCTGAGTCTGCGATTCCAATTCCTTGATCAGTGACCGAAATTTCAATGATGTCCCCTACTCGCTTCGTAACGATAGAGACTTTCGTCCGCTCTGGACTGTAATTCACAGCGTTCTCGACCAAGTTATGAACTGCGGTGATGAGTTGATCGCGATCGCCGGTGACTGTGGCATTTTCTATATCGCCAATCTCAAGGCTGATGCCGCGCTGTTCAGATGAAAACTGTGCTTGATCGACAGCTTCTCGGACAACATCACTCACTTCAACTTCAAGAGCTTTCTGAAGCGGGTCGCTACTCTGGAGACGAGAGAGATCGATAATCTCCTGAACTAATTCAGTGAGTCGCTTTGCTTCGTTCTGCATCCGCGTCGCAAACCGGACAACTTCATCTGGTTGGTCCTTCGCACCGAGAATCGCTTCGCTCAATAATCCCAAGGCCCCGATGGGCGTCTTTAGTTCATGTGAAACGTTTGCTACGAAATCACGGCGGACCGCATCGATACGTCGCGCTTCGCTTTCATCTGAAATCAGTACAAGGACCATACCTTCGTCATCCAATGGCGCGACTGAAACTTTCAACTCTCTTTTTCCAGCACCGATAGGACCACGGGCGAGTTCTAACGTTCCACGGTGAGACTCTCGAGTTCTGCGCACTACCCGAATAAGTGCCAACAGATCTTCGCTCGTAATGCGATCATCTTTAATTAATCCGAAGTTAGAGACTCCTTGAGATTGAAAGAGAATCTCCTCGCCTGGAATCAGCACGAGTGATTCAACATCAAGAGATTGCAGAGCTTTGATGAGAACTTCCGGAACTTGATAGATAAGTTGGTTCTCGCTAGTGCTCTTGCGGAACTTCATGTCGCAATAGTACGAAAGGAGTCATAACTCGTCACGTTTCAGCGATTTACCCGTTGTTCACCGCCACGAAAGACCCTATTAACCATAAAAGTTCACATCAGAGCTGAAAACTATTACCTTTAGCCCATGAATTGGCTACGTAGCGCATTCCAAGATGAACTCGATGGAGTCACCCAAACTCTCGTTGACCTATCTGCTCTGGTTTCTGATGCAGTCACACGCGCGACTCATGCTCTTCTTAATGCAGATATCAAGGAAGCAGAAGAAGTCATCGCATCTGATGATCGTATCGACGATATCCAACATGAACTAGATGCACGCATCATCGACATCATTGCCCGCCAACAACCTGTCGCCTCAGATCTTCGTGCCCTTGTTACCGCGCTTCGTATGAGCGCTGACCTTGAGCGTATGGGAGATATGGCGCATCACATCGCAAAGATCACTAGATTGCGCCATCCAAACTCGGCAGTTCCACCTGAATTGCTCTCAACAATAGAAGAAATGGGCAGGGTCGCTCGCCTTATCTCTGACAAAGTTGGTGGCGTCATCAATTCGCGCGATGTTGATACTGCTCTTGAAGTCGAAAAAGATGATGATGAGATGGATAGATTGCACCGCAAACTCTTCACAACTTTGATGGACGAGAGCTGGTCACACGGTACCGAGTCCGCAATTGATATCACTCTGATTGGTCGTTATTACGAGCGATACGCAGATCACGCAGTTTCTGTGGCTCGCCGCGTTTACTTCTTAGTGACTGGCAAGTTCTCTCAGTAATTACTTCTTGCCTTGATTGGCTACTGCTTCAATAGCGGCGGCTGCAGCTACAGGATCTAAGTATTCGCCGCGCTTCACAATCGGTTCGAAATCATCATCGAAGGTATAGAGCAATGGAATGCCGGTCGGAATATTGACTTCGGCAATCTCTTCATCAGAGATACACGCAAGAAACTTTACGATCGCGCGGATGGAGTTTCCGTGTGCAGCAACCAGAACTGTCTTGCCCTCGCGCAGGTCTGCGCCAATATCTGAGTGGAGATACGGCAACAAACGCTCAACAACATCCTTGAGGCATTCTGTTTTAGGCATGTCAGCGCCGAGATCTTTATAGCGCGGGTCGTGAGCCTGTGAGTATTGGTCGTTTTCCTCGATAGGTGGTGGTGGCACATCAAATGATCGACGCCAGAGTTTGAACTGTTCTTCACCATAGGTCGCAAGAGTTTCTTTCTTATCTTTACCTTGCAGAGCGCCGTAATGACGTTCATTCAAGCGCCAGGTGCGCTTGACCGGAATCCAATGGCGATCACATTCATCAAGTGCGATCTGGGCGGTATGGATTGCGCGGCGTAACAATGAAGTATGGAGAACATCAGGCAGCAAGCCCTTCTCTTTGAGAAGCGCGCCACCTCGTTTTGCTTCAGTCTCACCGAGCGCCGAGAGTCGTACATCGACCCAGCCAGTAAAGAGGTTCTTGGCATTCCATTCGCTCTCGCCGTGACGAAGCAGAATCAACTTTCCGATGCTCATGAAGTAATCCTAATGAAGATCAAATCAGATGTTCAAATGCCGAGAGATTTCCGAGCGATTCACCGCGCGAAACCCTCCATGCCCATTCGCGGCGGATGGCGTTGGCAAAGCCCAACTCCAGAAGTGGGTTGAATGATGAATCTGAATATTGCAGGACTGCGCCAATCACGCGATCAAGCTCTTGTTCTGTGACAGCGCTAAAAGGCAATCTCCCGACGAGATAGATATCTCCTAGTTCGTTGACGGCAAATGCGACGCAATACATGCTGGCATTTTTCTTTAATAACCATTCATGAACTGCGGCCGAATTCTCATCAGGTTTGCGAATTACGAATGCGTTGATGCTCATTGATTGATCACCTAAGACAAGTGCGCAATGTGTCTGCAGTTTCTTCTCGCCGGGCAGCGTCAGTAAGTAGGTTGAATCAGAGCTCTTCTCGAAATCAATATCGTGAGACTCCAAAAAATCTTCAATCGTGGCAAGCGCCATTGCACGGCTAGACATTATTGAGCGAGATTAAGTCGTGCGTTCTGGCCCTGAGAGAGCACGCGGTCATAGACATCAAGCATGCCGCGAGCAGTCGTGTCCCAGCCAAAGTGGGATGCATGTTCGATGGCGCCCATTCCAAGAATTAACCGGCGTTCTGGCTCCATCAATAGACGCGAGATAACTGCAGACCACGCGCGAGGATTATGTCCATCAACGAGAGATCCAGAAATTCCATCAGCAACGGCGGTGCGAAGTCCGCCGACTGCGGTAGCCACTACAGGGGTTCCACAGGCCTGAGCTTCAAGCGCAACTAACCCAAATGATTCTGAGTACGACGGAACGCAGACCAAGTCGCTCGCGCGATACCAATCTGAGAGTTCTTCATGTGGCACGGGTGGAAGAAATTCGATGACATCGCTGACGCCAAGAAAAACTGTGAGCGCTTTCAAACGTTCTGGTTCTTGCGATCCATTTCCTGATGCGCCACCAATGATGACTGTCTTTTCTGCAACCGCACGAATCAGCACTTCTGGGCCTTTATGTGGCTGGATGCGACCAACAAAGGCCAACATCAATCTATCTTCACCAATTTTCAATTTCTTGCGAGCTGCGCTCTTGCCACCATTAACTTTATATGTTGTGAGATCAACTCCGGGCGGCACAACGAAGACGCGGTCGGGACATGCATCGTAAAGCGATACAAGGCTGGCGGCTTCTGCAGTGGTGTTTGCGATGAGAGCAGCGGATGCCCCAACAACTTGTTCTTCGCCGATTGCGCGAACTTGCGGTTCAGGTTTTTCACCTTCTGCCAACGATAAATTCTTCACCTTTGCCATGGTGTGCATGGTGTGCACCAGCGGAGTTCCCAATCTTTCGCTAATCAACCAACCAAGTTGGCCCGAGATCCAATAGTGTGAATGAAGTAGATCGTAATAACCCATCGGTAGGCGCGCTTCTTGATGCATAAATGAGGACATCAGCGCACAGATCTGTGAAGGAAGTTCATCTTTAGAGATTCCGTCATACGGACCAGCTTCTAAGTGTCGAACACTCACGCCCTCGGCTATCTCAACTTTTTCTGGAAGACCAGAGCGATTAGCGCGGGTGAAGATATCTACTTCAACGCCAGATGCGGCAATTCTCTTCGCGCTTTCAACGACATAAACATTCATTCCGCCGGCATCACCAATACCCGCTTGTTCGAGCGGGGAGGTATGAAGCATCAAGGATGCGATGCGACGTTTGTGCTTAGCCATGAAGGACGAGTTTACTCGCCCTTATTTCTCCTACAACTTGCCCATCGCCCATGACGTTTTCACGCTCAATATCGACCGTAATTCCTAGATGCGAAAGGGTTGCAGCAGCAAGTGCGCCTGCGCCTCGTTGAGAGCCATCGCTCATCTTCCAGACAATTACTTCGCCCTTGGGAGTTGAGATAATCATGACTCCCTCAGCTCCATCTTTCACAAAGAGTCCAGGAGACTTCTGCATCAAAAGAGTTGGAAGTCGTCCAATCCCAGAAACCATCACCGGATTTGTGCGGCAAGCGCGAAGAACTGATTGATGAACTTCATCATCTGAAATGGTTAGTCGATGAATCGCGGTAGCAAGCGCGTGCAGAGACATGGCAAACAGCGGCGCACCACATCCATCAACGCCGACCTTAGTAATCTTCTCTCCACTCAATAATTCAAACTCATTTCTAATTGCGCGCTGAAGAGGATGATCTGGGTTTTTATAGGCCGCAAGATCCCATGAATTAACCGCAGAGGTTGCAACCATCGCCGCATGCTTACCGCTGCAGTTAGCGGCCAAAGACGTGGGTGCTTTATTCCCCCACGCTGCACGTTCAGAGCTATCGAGAGGTTTATCTGGGGTATTACGTAGCGCGTTCTCATCCAAGCCAACACTTGCCAACATCTCTTGCGCTACTGCAAGGTGTTCGGGACTGCCAGCGTGACTTGCGCAGGCCAGCGCTAATTGCTTATCGGTCACCTTTAAACCAGCGCGCACCATGGCTGATGCTTGGAGCGATTTCACTGCAGAGCGTGGATAAATGAGTTGTTCTGTATCTCCCAGAGAAAAAATCTTTTCACCTGATGAATCAAGGATGAGAAGGTGGCCGGCATGGATAGATTCGACCATCTCATTGCGAACTACTTCGAGTAAAACCTCGCCAAGTTTCATCTTTTAAGACTGCACTCGAGGCAGAGTTGACCAGATATGAGCCTGCAGTTTGTTTCCGCCATGTGCCATGTCATATGCATAGAAGAGTTCGCCTTCAACTAATCCATAGAGGCGTTGGCCGGCTTCAACGGATTTGGCTGATGGAGCTGAATAGGCATGATCCATCGCGAGTTGAATCTTGGGTCCATCAAAACGACCGACCCAACCCTCAGAGATCCCAGTGCTATGTGCAATGAGAACTTCGAGTTGATTATCTGGCTTTACTCGCCAGAACCCAGTCTCGGATGCAGAGGTCTTGATGATCTCGTTATTGTCATCAATTAACCAAGAGCGAGAAAAATAAGTAAGAAATGGTCGACCGTCATGGCTGAATGTCACTTCTTGCGCGAATTGAAAATCTTGTATGCCGGGATATTCACCATGACCTTTACCGCGCCATGTGCCGATCATCCACGCAAGTGGATTGAGGTCGGGATGAAGACCTTCAGGGATCTGGAACGCCATTACTGTCCTCGTTTCAACTTACGCCATTGCTTTGCTGCGTAACCCAGAATCGCGAGCGCCATGAAGAGAGATGTGGCAATCAGCGCAATAGTTGTAATGAGTTCCACGGATAAATGCTATCGCTTGCTATTAGACTTCAACCCATGAATCTGGTTCTAGATCTTGGCCAATCTGGAGCTCGTGTACGAATAGATGGCAGAGATTCGCAATTCAATCTACCGAAGAATTCCGCAGAACCGATCGTTCACACTCTTCGTCGTATTTTCCAACAGATACCGCCCCAGAAATTTGAGACTGTTTACTTGAGTCTGACAGGGCTACAAGGAACGGTTCCAGATATTGCGCCATACGGCGATCTCTGTCACGAATTCTTCTCTGCAAATCGCGTTGCTGTCATGGATGATGGAATTGCAGCCTACGACGGAGCGATTGGTTCGCGAGACGGAGTAGTGCTTACTCTCGGCGGCGGCATTGTTGCAATTGCCGGTAATCACGGCCGCTTCGCTCACGCTGACGGCAAAGGTCCAATCTTCGGTGATTTTGGCGGCGGTTTTTGGCTCGGAAAGTATGGACTCTCGCGCGCCATTTCAACCCTGGATGGCCGCGATGATGCAACAGATCTTGTAACGCTGTTGGATGCAGAGTTACGCAGTTATCGAGAACTTGCAGATACCACCGGAACCGATGCTGCTCTGCTCTGTATCAAGAGCGCAAAAACAATTATTCAAGGCGCAGAAAGTGGAGTCGCGAATGCAGTCCAGATCCTTAATGAAGCGGCTCTCCACTTATCCCGCACTATCAATAGCGCGTGGCTGAAAACAAATCCAGCCGCAAATGATCAGATTCATATTTCATATCTTGGTGGACTTTCCCAGAGCAAGTTCTATAGTGATTTGATTTCAACGCAAGTAAAGAGATTGCTGCCGAGCGCCACTTTTGTTCCACCTGAGGGAAATCACCTTGATGGTGCGCCTCGAGTAGCAGAAAACTTTCCCAACGGAATGAAACCTTTGCTGGCGTGGTGGCAGCGTTAACCTTTAATCGCGCCGGCGGATAAACCTTTGACAAGGTAACGCTGAGCAGCCGTCGCAAAGATCAATGGCGGCAAAATTGATAGCACTACAGCAGCGGAGATATCTCCCCATCGAACTCCATAACTTGTCACAAAGTTAGCTGCTCCCACAGTAACTGGGGTGGCCTCACTCGATGAGAGTACGACAGCAAAGAGATAATCCGACCACGAGAAAATAAAGGTGAGAACTCCGACGGCTGCTAAACCTGGACCCATCAAAGGCAGGATGATGCTTCGCAGCGTGCGAAATACCCCTGCCCCATCGACAAAAGCCGCTTCTTCAATCTCATAAGGCAGCTCTTTGATGGCGCTAGAGAAGATCAATAGCGCCAGTGTGATGTTTACGAAGGTATTAGCAAGGATCAAACCGCGAATTGAATCGACCATCGAGAGATTGGTGAAGAGTTTGTAGAACGGAATGATGAAGAAAACAGCAGGCAGAATTCGAAGACTTAACGCAATACGCAACAACCATGCGCCACCAAATCCCAGACGGACGATGGCATAGGCCGCCGGCAAGCTGATGAAGATAGTAAGAATGACGGTACCGATAGAGATCATTGCGCTGTTCTGGAAGAAGCTGGCAAAGTCATACCCGGCAGCGCCCAT
Source organism: Actinomycetota bacterium (assembly GCA_041161815.1). Lineage (GTDB taxonomy): Bacteria > Actinomycetota > Actinomycetes > Nanopelagicales > Nanopelagicaceae > MAG-120802. Next base: position 9,757 of record JBEATV010000054.1, read on the forward strand.
TGCATTCTT
>JBEATV010000020.1:0-13498 GCA_041161815.1 Actinomycetota bacterium
CTCTCTTTTATTTGTATCAATGGGTGTATTCCTAGCTCTCAAACCTGCGGGAAAGAACTCCGCAAAGTTTGGTAGTCAGCCAGTCATTTTCTGGTCAACCATTGCAGTTGCAATTACCTGTGTTTTTGTTGGATTACTTCTCTCGTTGCAATGGTTCTGGTTCTCGCTCTTCTTGTTGGGGTTTGCGCTTGCTACCCAAGATGTTGCGATGAATGCACATGCGGTTGTCGTCGAACAGCGCGCTGGGCGACGTTTGATGAGCGTCTTTCATGCCATGTTCTCTGTCGGCACACTCATCGGCGGAATTCTGGGTGGAATTTTCTCGCAATGGGAGATCACTCCGCTCTCGCAATCTCTTGCACTTATGGCGATTTATATTGCTGCTGCATTCATAGTGAAACCTTTATTCCTTCCAGCAGATGCAGATAAGCACGACTTCTCAAAAGGCAAACGCGCCAAGCACCCATTTATCTTCTGGATTCTTGGCTTCTTTGGCCTCTTTGCCGCCATTAGCGAAGGCGCAGCCGGTGACTGGGGCGGAGTACTTGCCCGCGATGCTTTTGGTGCAACACCTTTTGTTTCTACTCTGCCTTACATTGTTTTCTGTACTGCGATGATTATTGGTCGTTTATCTGGTGATTATTTGGCACATCGTTTTGGTGCATCAATCGTGATTGCCACTGGTGGAATCATTTCTGGAACAGGCCTTACTGCCGGGCTATTTCTTGGAGGTATTCCAGCAATTATGATTGCGTGGTTCTTGTTGGGACTCGGACTTTCTGTTGTGATCCCGCTGATGTTTAGCGCTGCCGGCACGCTCGCAAGTACACGTTATGCAGGTGTAATCGCACCCTCTGAAGCAGTCGCAAAAGTTTCTGGTGTTTCCTACTTTGGCTTTGTTCTTGGTCCGCCACTGATCGGCTTTATCGCAGATCTCATCGAACTGCGTTGGACTCTCTTGTTGATTGCAGCATTCTCTTACTTATTGATTTTTGCTTCTAAGTTTGCGCGCGAAGCTTAAATTATTTACCCCACGAGGTATGTAGCGGTCTTCCTTCGGCATAACCTGCAGCTGATTGAATTCCTACCACGGCTTTCTCGGCAAACTCTTCCAAACTCTTTGCTCCGGCATATGTGCATGACGATCTCAGACCTGCGACGATTTCATCAATCAAATCTTCAACTCCGGGTCTTGCGGGGTCGAGATACATCCGCGAGGTCGAGATTCCCTCTTCGTAGATCGCCTTTCGCGCACGATCAAAAGCATCTTCAGAGGATGTACGCGCTGCGACTGCGCGCGCGGAAGCCATTCCGAAAGATTCTTTGTAGAGCTTTCCAGTGGAATCTACGCGTAGATCGCTCGGCGATTCATATGTTCCAGCAAACCACGAACCAATCATGACGGAGGAAGCACCGGCAGCAAGCGCTAGAGCAACGTCGCGGGGATGGCGAACGCCACCATCTGCCCACACATGTTTACCTAATTTCTTTGCTTCTGCAGCGCATTCCATCACAGCAGAGAATTGAGGGCGTCCTACACCGGTCTGCATACGAGTGGTACACATTGCTCCAGGACCGACGCCAACTTTGATGATGTCAGCACCAGCCTCAACGAGGTCGCGAACGCCTTCTGCGGTGACAACATTTCCGGCAACGATAGGAATTTTTGGATCTAAAGAGCGAATGAGTTTAAGCGCTTCAATCATCTTCTCTTGATGGCCGTGTGCAGTATCAACTACGAGAACATCTACGCCGGCGCTGATTAAGCCAGCTGCTTTTGCTTTGACATCACCGTTGACGCCAACAGCTGCGGCAATTCTTAACTTTCCATGGGCATCTAGCGCTGGTTGATAAAGCGTTGCACGGAGCGCACCAGTTTTAGTGATGATGCCAACAAGATTTCCAGCAGCATCAACTACTGGAGCAAGGCGACGATTCTTCTCGTGCAGAAGATCAAAAGCCTCACGAGCATTGACGGTATCGGGAATGACCATGAGGTCCTTCGACATAATCGCGTGCACTTGCGTGAAGCGATCTACGCCATCCCAATCTTCTTCCATAACAATTCCAAGTGGTTTGTTCTTATCAACTACGACAATTGCGCCGTGAGCACGCTTATGTATCAACGATGCTGCATCTGCCACGGTCTGGTGTGGCTCAAGCGTGATTGGAGTATCAAAGAGAATGTGGCGCGACTTCATCCATGAGATTACTTCGGTAACAACAGCTAGTGGAATATCTTGCGGAATTACCGTCAATCCACCACGCCGCGCGACTGTTTCAGCCATACGCCGGCCAGATATCGCAGTCATATTCGCTACTACTAAAGGAATTGTGCTGCCGGTGTTATCGGGGCTTCGTAAATCGACATCCATTCGGCTCGTGACGCTGGAGCGCGACGGAATCATAAAGACATCGTCGTAAGTGAGATCGTGATCTGGCTGATGTAGTAACCGCACGTAGGGAAACTATAGACCTCTGTTTGGCGATAAGATAAATCAATGCCTGAATCGCTCATAAGCGCGCGTGGATTGACCAAGAAGTACGGAGATTTCACCGCAGTAGATGCCATCGACTTTGATGTTGCCAAAGGAGAGTCCTTCGGACTTCTCGGCCCTAACGGCGCTGGTAAGTCAACCACTATGCGGATCATCGCCGCGACCTCCCAACGCACATCCGGATCCATCACAATCATCGGTCGCGATCCAGAAGAACATGGCCCCCAGATTCGCGCCCACCTCGGCGTTGTCCCCCAACAAGACAATCTCGATGGTGAATTAACAGTCACTGAAAATTTGTTTATATATGGACGTTACTTTGGATTGAGCAAGAAGTTCATCCGTACAAAGATTGAAGAGCTTCTGGAATTTGCTCAACTAGAAGAAAAGCGTGATGCAAAAGTTGATGCCCTTAGCGGTGGAATGAAGCGCCGACTCACGATCGCACGCGCACTTATTAGCGAGCCAGATATTTTGATGTTGGATGAACCCACTACTGGTCTTGATCCTCAAGCCCGCCACATCTTGTGGGATCGTTTATTCCGTCTCAAAGAAACTGGCGTGACTCTTGTTATCACCACACACTTTATGGATGAAGCCGAACAACTCTGCGATCGCCTCGTTGTAATGGATAAAGGCAAGATCATGGCCGAAGGCTCACCTCTTGAACTGATTAAGAAGTACGCAACGAAAGAAGTGCTTGAAGTTCGCTTCGGTTCAGAGCGCAATAAAGAGGTGGCGCCGACTCTGCGCAGCATGTGTTCGCGTATTGAAGAGCTCCCCGATCGCATCTTGATGTATGTCGACGATGGCGAAGCTCTTCTTGAAGAGATCGTCGCGAAGAAATTGCACCCCACCACTTCGCTGGTGCGCCGCAGCTCTCTCGAGGATGTCTTCTTGCGCCTTACTGGAAGAACGCTGATCGAATGAATTCAGGTATTGATGTCGTCAAGATTCGGGCACGCGGCGCCTCGTATGTAGCCGAAGCGCGTATCGCCCAGATGATGAAGTGGAAGGGCATTATTGCCATTGTCGCTATTGGTAATCCGCTCTTTTATCTTGTCGCAATCGGCATCGGGATTGGCGTACTTGTTAATGAGAATTCTGGAACTTCAGGCACTGGTGGCGTCGAGTACATAACTTTCATCGCTCCTGCACTTCTTGCCAGCGCCGCATTGACTGGCGCTCTTGATGAAGCGATGTTTCCAGTCATGGAAGGTTTCAAGTGGCGCAGACTTTTTTACGCTATTAACTCAACCCCTATTTCACCCGCCCAAATTGTTATGGGAATCTTCCTTGGAGCAATGGTCCGAGTAGTGTTCACAGTCGTCTGTTATTGGGCTTTGTTGATTGCATTTGGAATCGTAACTTTCACTCAATCGTGGGATGTCATACCTGTGACGGTCTTCGCCGCTGGAGCATTTGCTGCCATCATCATGGGGGTTACTGCGCGCGTAAAGAATGAAGATCACTTCATGACCGTGCTTAATCGCATGATTATCATGCCGATGTTCCTTTTCTCTGGGACTTTCTTTCCACTTTCCACCATGCCTATTTTCATTCAACCCATTGGTTGGATTTCACCTCTGTGGCATGCAACTGAATTAGGACGCTATTTCTCGTATGGATACCCGATCTCCACAACGATGCTGCTTATCCACTTTGGTTATCTCATTGGCATGATGGCCCTTGGTTTCAAGATTGCGAATAAGGCATTCGCTGTGAGGTTAGCTAAATGAGTACCGCTGTAGAGATCGCAGACGCACGCGCTGATCGCTTGGGCCACCAACTTTATGCCGGCCGCGCACGCGCAATTCTTGAGCGATCGTTTATAGCTCTTCGGTCTTCGACCTGGGTTCCCATTGCAACCGGTTTTATCGAGCCAGTTCTATACCTCTTGGCATTTGGTTATGGCATGGGCGAGCTCATTGGCAACGTCGAAACGGGTCGTGGGGTAGTTGATTACGCCGTTTTCATCGCTCCTGGCCTCCTGGCTACCAGCGCCATGAATGGTGCGATCTACGACTCGACTTGGAATGTTTTCTTTAAACTCAACGAGAGCAAGTTGTACCAAGGAATGCTCGCAACTCCCCTTGGACCGCTAGATGTTGCACTTGGCGAAATAACATGGGCGTTGTTACGTGGACTTTCTTATGCTGTTGCTTTTATGGCGATTACAGCGCCACTTGGTTTAGTTCCTGGCGTTTCTGCAATCTTGGCAATTCCTGCTGCAGTCTTTATCGCATTTGGTTTTGCATCATTTGGAATGGCCATTACTTCATACTTTAAAACCTACCAACAGATGGGAATGATCAACATTGTTTTGCTACCAATGTTCTTGTTCTCTGGTTCGTTGTATCCAATTTCGGTTTATCCAGATTGGTTAGAGTTCCTAATTCAACTTATGCCTTCATGGCACGGTATTGAGTTGGTGCGCGATGTTTGGTTTGGTGCGCTAGATTCCGGAACTTTGATTCACATTTCATATTTCTGTGTGATGATTGTGTGCGGTCTATATTTCACGACTCGCAGACTTCGCAATCTTTTTATGCGTTAATTACGCATAAGCCACGCATAAAAACCCATCTCTTGACGGCGTTGAATATCCGGGAGTAAACTCCCTACAAGTAAGTCGACGTAAGTCTTTAGAACAGGGGTGTGGTACCAACAAATCGGATCTTCTGATCCGTATTTGGGAAGTCCCGAAACTCCCATGTTTAATAAAACGCATCATCCTCAAACTTTTAGAACTACTCCGAGCCGCTTTAAGCCGGTTCCAGAAACGCGCATCCAAGAACTTCTCGAAGCCGAGCGCGCAAAGTTCAGCAAACTAGCTCCTCAATCTGGCCTTGAAAACCAGCGCGCCTCAGATGTCACACCTCTTGGAGTCGCCTCAAGTTTCCAACACTGGGATCCATTCCCCATCTCCATCGTCTCTGCAAAAGGCGCCTGGATGAAGGATGTTGACGGTCGCGACATGCTCGATCTATCAATGGGCTTCGGCGCACTCCTGGTGGGCCACCTCAATGACGAGGTCATTAAAGAAGCACATGCCACTCTCGATGTCGGAACTCTCTTTGCGACTCCTTCGCCAATCACCCGCGATGGCGCAGAAATCATCTGTCGACGCTTTGGTCTGGATATGGTCCGTTTCGCAAACTCCGGAACGGAAGCCACTATGTATGCGCTTCGCACTGCGCGCGCTGCAACCGGGAAACTTGGCGTTGTAAAAATTGAAGGTGGATATCACGGTTCGTATGACCCATTGATGGTCTCTGCAAAACCTGATTTAGCAAAAGCAGGAGATCCACATTCCCCTAACGCAGTTCCATTGCCAGCAACTGAACCTGGTGATGTATGGGTTGTCCCTTATAACGATGCGGATGCAGTCGAGCGAGTTTTCAAAGCACATGCTGACAAGATCGCATGTTTGTTTATGGAACCAGTCCTAGAAAATATCGGAATCGTGCTTCCTGATCTTGGATACCTCGAGCGTCTACGCGAACTCTGCGATCAATACGGAATCTTGTTGGTATTTGATGAAGTAAAAACTGGTTTAACCGCTGGACCACAAGGTGCAGCTCAGAGACTTGGTGTGAAGCCTGACCTTATTTCTCTTGCTAAATCCATCGGTGGCGGAATCCCTGTCGCAGCATTCGGCGGAAAACGCGAATACATGAGCGTAGTTGTTGACGGAAAGCACTCTCACCTCGGAACTTTCAATGGCCACTATCTCGCGATGGCTGGAATTCGTGCGGTTGATCGTCTCTGTACACCAGAAGCTCTCCAACGCAGCGAAGACCTCAATCGCCAAGCGCTCACTCGCATCGCAGACATCATTAATGAATATGAAATCCCAGCACATACCGTCGGATTCGGCGTAAAAGGCTGTATTACTTGGTCACCAGAACCAGTCCGTAATTACCGTGATTACAAGGCCACAAACTTCGATATCGCTGAGTTGTCATTCTTCTGGTCTCTCAATCGCAACGTTATGACTCCTCCAGGACTTGATGAACAATGGTTGATATCTCTAGCTCATACCCAAAGAGAGATCGATATCATCGTCGGAGATTTCTTAGAGTTTGCTCAAGCTCTGCGCGCTTAAGCGCGGAAGTAATGTTCTAAATTCCAAGCGCGTACGCCGCCGGCCACGCCCGCAGTATTAGGAACAATCACAACATCATCACCCATTCGCTCAAGATCAACTGACCTGATACATCGCGCATTTCCGCCACCGATATACAGTCGATCCCATTTGAAGACTGGGCGCAACTCTTCCACCAATTGTTTAATGCGACGAGACCAGAAAACGTTTCCTAACCTTTTCCGCTCTTGTTCGCCGATCCATGTGTCGTATGTGGTGCTTCGACGAACTGTTGCGTGAGAGAACTCGAAGTGTGGAGTTAACTTTCCACCATAGAAGATTGCGAATCCCAGGCCGGTTCCTAAAGTAATAACAACTTCATATCCCGATCCGGTAATGATTCCAGCGCCATGTACTTCTGCATCATTGAGAACAAGTGTCGGCAGACCCAATTTATCTGAGAGCGCTTTCTGGACATCAAAATCAGTCCATTGTTCTTGAAGCTCTGGATCAATCTTCGTGCGTGGACCTCGCGTGGTTATGTAGTGCGGCGTAGCAACAACAACGCCGTTTCGAATCATGCCTGGCATACCCACGGTCGCGCGATAAGCCTTGGGCAAACTATCTGCGATCTCTGCAATAGTCGAGACAAAGCGTTCGGGAGATAAGGGGTATGGCGTCTCAATGCGATTGGGCTTTGAATGCATCGTGCCAGAGTCATCAAGAACGCAACTCTTAAGGAAAAGTCCCCCGCAATCAACCGAGAGAGTGAGGCGCTCATTCATGTTGAGAGGATAGCGCTATTTTACGCGCTCGTTTAGGCCTATCGGTGATGACGCCTTCGATCGTTCTCTTCTTCAACCATCGAAGATCCTCGCGTGAGTTAACGGTCCATACATAGATACGCGAGGTCGATAGTCGATTCAATATCCCGGGGTGCTTGCGAAGAAGTTCGATATCAATCGCAACGTCTCGCGTTGGTCTAATAAAAACTGCAAAGGGGTACTTCACAACTTTCATAACATGGGGATATTTGCGCTTCATCCGTAAGGTAGCAAGATAAGAAAAAGACATGAGCGAGATATTGATTTTCGATGCAGAAATTTCTGCTGCTCGCAGATGGAGCAAACCCATCACTCGCCTTTCGATGGCGCCACCCGTGAGAACTGGGTGTTTAGTTTCAATCAAAATATCTTTGCTATTTTCAATAGCTAGATCGAGTAGCTCATTGAGTGTGATTGCGTTTGTAAGTTCTTTAATCTCCTCAGTGCTCATTCGAGAAATCGCACCGCGTTTGCCAGCAATACGTTCGGTGGTGCGATCGTGGAAACAGATGATTTCTTTATCTCGAGTGAGCCTTACATCGCATTCAAAGCCATCGGCGCCGGAATCAACTGCTCCTTGATAGGCGGCTCGAGTTCCTTCTGGGAACTTATGGCTAAAACCGCGGTGGGCGAAAACTCTCATCGACCGAGGATGAATCGTGCAGCGTTCATAAATCCAACGCTACCTTTACGAGATTTAAGAAGGAATAACGCGCGAAACAGTGGCGCGCTTGAGCCAAAGACCCTCGTGAAGACTTGCGATCTTGCAGTGAGATCGCGGCGCGTGCCCCACGTACTTCCTGAGCTCTCTTTAGGGTGAATCGCTACTCGCACTGGAAGGTAAACGCCCTTGAGCCCACTTTTGAGAGCATCAGCGATAAAAATATATTCATCGCCTAAGAAATTTTCCACCCCGGCGCCAAAGCTCTCATCGAAGTTGATCTGCTTCTCACGAATGGCATCTACGCGGACCATCATCTCGTATGTAGCTGCTTTCGCTGAATTGAATTTAGTAAGTACCTGCTTTTTCAATGGATAACTCTTGCGTAATTCACCTGTTTCATCTGTTGTTTGTGCCATGATGATTGAGCATTCTGGATGGCTCTCGAAATATTCGACTAGGTGAGCTAGTCCTGCTTCATCAAAAGTGATGTCATCGTCTCCAAAGATCAAATATTTCCCAGTCGCATGCTTCAGTGCAGCATTTCTACTCTTTGCTACCCCGCGGCTCTTGAGTTCTACTAACTTTGTTTGCGGAATATCGAAAACATAACTCTCTTCTTGGGGATTCTGAACTAAGACAATGAATTCTCGTGCGGTGTTCTTCTCTGGCAGTCTCACATTCTTTACTCGGTTAGCAAGAGTTGAGTAGCCAAACGTAAGAACTACTTCATTCGGTGTCATCGTCATCAGATGTCCGTGAATTTGATTTCGCATAACGCATGAGTGATCGTGAAGCGTTTGAGATGACCGAGTTCTGTAGACGAGCGCCAAGGAAAATCACCAGTGTGTTTGCTGGTGTTATCTCCCCCTCAATGCTGAGAAAGAGCAGTAACGCAAGTAAAACCAACATTCCAGCACCCGATACAAGTGCACCAGTTTCGGCAGCCTTGATACGTACTCCGTATCGCTTATCTGGCTTCACTTTCTTCTTCCCGCCGATAGCAGCAATCTCGGCTTGAATGGCGATCTGCTTGCGGAAGATCCCCCCGATTACTTGGAGGATCACCAACAGAATGAGGGTATTAATCAGCGCTATGAGCGGGTTGAGGATTAAAAAGAAGAAGATGATTGCAACTAATTGAGTGCCGAGGCTGAGGATATTTGTTAGCTCGAAAGCCATCGCCCACTCGCGATTTTCTTCTTTAGTGCTCTTCTCTTTCTTTGCGGCTCTAAAGGAGCGTGCAAAAGCCTTTACGCGATAGTTACGTTGGTAGAACTGACTTATACGAGTGACGATAAAAAAGATGAAGAATCCAACAACTGCCCAGCCCAGGACAGTTCTATCAAAATCGCCCTCGTGAAGCACTAGCGTTGCAAAGAATTTCATCACCAGCAATTCAGAGACAGAGATAGTGGCGGCAATCAGTGATAAAAACAGGAGGACGAAACGGAATCTGCCACGAGGAAAGAGATGGCGGAATCCGGCAATCATCTCTTTGGCAATAAATAACATCTTTAGGCCTTCGCTAACTTTCGAGATCCGAGAATCGCAACCAAGTGTCCCGCTGTTACAAAGAGCGCAAGATAGATTCCAAGAGTAATCAGAGACTCGTTATCACCAAAAATTGCAATGACGATTGACATCTCGACTGAGTGAAAGAGTCGCTGTACGGCAAGAACCTTGAAGGGCGCCTTAGCGATTCGCACCCATGAGTTAACTGCTTGGCGCACCTCTTGAGAATCAGAGAGTTTTGGTAGCCCGGCAAAAGCACGTGAAACATGGACGATGTCATTAAAACCCTTATTCCAAAGGATCATGATTGAAATTAATGCGCCAAGAAATGGAAGTTTCCATTCGCTTATCTCAGCCTCTGGCCAGCCCGCCAATCGAAGTGCAAAAGCTACGGGTATCAATGACTCGGTGAGGTAATGGCCGACTCGATCAAGGAAGACCCCTTTGGGTGATTGCGTGTTCCGCCACCGCGCAATTTCGCCATCACAGCAATCCCAGAGCATCTGGAGTTGCGAAAGGAAGAGAGCGATAAGGATTCCGGTGTATCCAGGGATTAACAGCGCAGCGCTAATTGAGATACCGGTTGTGATCATTAAATATGTGACGCCATTTGCAGTGATAGGAGTTTTAAGAAGTAGACGCGTGAGGTACGGCGAGATCTTCCGCAGATAGAGATCTGCTACCCAATGCTCGGCGTTGGATCTACCAGTAACTGAAGGTGGTTGGGAGATCTCGCGAATCTGGGCAATTGTTGGCTTTGATGGCCGATTCGTCATCTTCCAATCTTATTGGCTCGATGGCCGAAAACCCATTGTGCTGATGAGATAACAAGGAATAAGAGCGAGAAATACCAAGCAAAGTAATCCAGTGGCCATTCTTGAAGGGTCGCAATTCCAAGAAGCAAGATTCGTCCACCAACAAATAAACCTAGGGCGGATAGCCAGGTAGGTTTCTTATCGCTTTGTAGGGCTCGATAGAGATTGTCGTAGTGATGGAAGACAATCGCAAAAATAATCATGTATGTCACAACATTGATCTGGTCGGCGCTAGCAAAGATCCATAACAGAAATACTCCTTCTAGCGCGCGCAAGATTGATGGTTCAATCCAATCAAATCTCTTGGTGATGCTTTGTTTTAGCCCTAAGAGATCAGCTTGATCTGAAATGAATGTGCTCTTGATTGACTCTATTTGCATCTGTCGAGTACGACGAATTCGACCGCGATAAACGACGGCTGCAGAAATAAATGCCAGTATCGGCATGATTGTGAAAGTGAATGCGGCACCACCAACCACTGCGCTAGCGCTGATTGCTAACCATCGCTCACCGATTGGGAATTGAATGATCTTTCCTAACCAATAACGTAAACGACCTTTAGGTTCACGCTCGGTCGGGATGATTCCATCGAATTCCGCCATGAAATCAACAGGGGTAGCGAATTTATCTTCTGCTCGTATCTTGACGACTCTGGCAAAGTTGTAATCGGAGAGATGTCGGAATGTTTGAATCAACATCATCGCGATCGCCGGGATCCAGAGATCTCTACCTTCTTTTTCTGCGCCGACTGCTAGACCAAGGAAGACCATGTACTCCTTGACGCGATCAGTCACAGCATCGAGCCATGCGCCAAGTTGTGAGAATTTTCGGGTGTAACGTGCGAGTTCGCCGTCGACGCAATCAACAATAATGCTGAGTTGGAGCAGAGCTGCGCCAAGGAAAATCCACCAGAAAGTTCCTTGGGCAAAACTAAACGCTGAATACAGACCAATAGCAAAAGAAACGAGCGTCACCTGATTTGGCGTTGCTTTAATCTTTACGGCAAGCCAGGTCAGCAGTTTTGAGAATTTTCGTAGGAAAAACACCGAGAAAAAGCCATCGTTGGCTCGATTAGCCATCCTTAGACGAACTCGACCCATATTGAGTTGAGCAATCTCTTCTCTGACTTTAGCTCGCTCTGCTGCATCCTTACTTCGTGCATAAGGTGCGGCCCAGACTTCTGCTGCATCAACTTTGATCATTGCGCGGGTTAGGGCAACAAGTATGAGATCGATTGCGTTACCTCGAGCGTTCTGTTCGATGGCGTTTTCAAGCGCAGAGATAATCTGATCTCTCTGCTTCTGAGAGAGTCTTATTAATCCAACAAATTTCCGGTTTCCGATTGTGACTTTATGTGAAGCAGAGGATGCGCTAGCGATTCTGCCTTGGCGAATAAGTGTGTCGCCATTTTTCTCGGTTGCGACAAGAGCGGCAGAGGAGCTACGTGGATAATCGGTAAGCAACTCTAAATGCGGATCTGCGACGACTGAATTCTCATCAATGAGCAATACATCGTTAGTGGAAGCCACGAATCGGTTGAGGACCTCTTCGATTGATGTCGCGGGAGTAACCACCAACGAAGTAAGGGATTGATTCATTTCCTGTAGTATAAATCTATGGCCCTCCAAGTTGTGATTCTCGCTGCTGGAATGGGAACGCGTTTAGGCAAACCCTGGCCAAAACCACTCACACCTTTGGCTGATGGTCGTTCGATCATGCAGCAACAATTAGAGAATGTTGAGAGAGTCTTTAAAGACGAGGCTCGCGTCACAATCGTGGTTGGATTCAAGATGGAAATGATTATGGAGGCTCATCCCTCTGCATCCTTTGTCTACAACGAAATCTATGACCAGACCAATACCTCAAAGAGCCTTCTCAAAGCTCTGCGCGCATCGCAAGAAAGTGGCGTCTTATGGCTCAATGGCGACGTGGTCTTCGATGCTCGAGTACTCGAGCGAATCGCTGATCGCATTCGTGGCGAGAAATCATTTGTCTGTGTGAACACTTCTGCGACAGCTGAAGAAGAAGTGAAGTACACGGTCGATGCAAAAGGCCACATCAACGCGCTCTCCAAACAAGTCCAGAACGCTCTCGGTGAAGCCGTGGGAATCAATTTCATCTCGCGACACCATAAAGGCTCAGTTATAACCTACCTCGAAGAGTGCGCTGACAATGATTACTTCGAACGCGGCCTCGAACTTGCCATCGAGAAAGCTGGTATTGAAATCGAACCAGTTGATATCTCTGATCTATTTGCAGTCGAAGTTGATTTTCAAGCAGATCTTGATCGCGCAAACCTTAACTTCAACTAAAGTTTCTTACGCAACTTAGAAATCTCATTCCTCACTTTTCGCTTATAGCGATTGAAGATATTACTCTGTACCCAATCTAGCGGGAATCTCTTTACTAAATTCTTATCAAAACCGATCATGGCTTCTGCAACGAGATCTATTGAGATCTTGTCGGGATATATTGATTCACCCTCAGGAACCTTGGCTGAATCTAAGCTATCTATATCGCCAATGATTCGTGCGCCGGTTGCAATAAGTTCTCTTCTGTTCTGGGCGCCGACTTCGTTGCCTTTATCGATTGCCCACTGTGGAGTTAGTAATCGAGCCGCATCCTTCGGCGCCTTCACATGGTCAGTGAGCCTACGGACATATCCATCGCGGATGAATACTTCGTACTCATTCCAATCACGTTCTTTTCCATACTTAAAGAACGATTGCTACCAGTTTGCTGGGCCTTCAAAAAGCCTTGTGGTAGGCCTAAATACTCATTTATTGAGTCGAAGAGAAACTCAGGCTTTGATTCATCAACGATGATTACAGTCGCATTCTTCGGACCAAGAACATCTACCCAACGCGCAACGACTCGACCGTGGAAGTGGCGCATCCAGAAAGTTGGATTAATTTTCGACTCGCCAGGATTATCCAGTACTGAGTGGAGCCACGTCGTGTAATCAACCTTTATTCCGTACTTTAAATATTGCTGGTACGACGATCCTAATAATTTCACAAGTGGTCGTACTGTGAAGATAACTTCTACTTTCCTATCTTTGATTTCACTAAAAATGGTTCGAATCGCATCACCATTAA
>JBEATV010000004.1:0-49142 GCA_041161815.1 Actinomycetota bacterium
TATGGATATGCACGTCAGGACAAAAAACACCGTGGTCGCGAGCCTATCTCTGCTCGACTTATGGCAGATCTCTTCAAAACTGCCGGCGCAGATCGCTTGATGACAGTTGATCTCCATACCTCTCAGATTCAAGGATTCTTCGATGGCCCAGTTGATCATCTCTTCGCATTGCCATTATTGGCCAATTACGTCGGTTCTAAAGTTGATCGCTCTCGATTAACAATCGTCTCTCCAGATTCTGGGCGAGTACGTGTTGCTGAACGTTGGAGCGATCTCTTGGGTGGAACACAGATCGCATTCATTCATAAGACGCGCGATCCACGTATCCCCAATGAAGCAGTTACTGGTCGCGTAGTCGGAGAAGTGGATGGCCAGACCTGCGTAGTCATTGATGACATGATCGATACTGCCGGAACAATCACCAAAGCTGTAGATGCACTCTATGACGCTGGCGCGCGTGAAGTCATCATCGCAGCCACACACCCAGTCTTCTCTGGGCCTGCCGCAGAACGTTTGCGTAACTCACGTGTCAGTGAAGTTGTTGTGGCAAATACTCTGCCGATTCCAGAAGAGAGTCGCTTCCCTAATCTCACTGTTCTTTCGATTGCACCACTTCTTGGCCGAGCAATCCGCGAGGTATTTGAAGATGGATCAGTCACAAGTCTTTTCGACGGTCACTCCTAAAAGTTTGATGCGCCGCCTGATTGCGCTCTTCACGGCGCTGCTTGTTTCTCCACTCTCACCTTCACTTTTGGCCACAGCCCAAAGCGAGGAGCCATATCGCATCACCGTAATGTCGCGAAATCTCTATCTTGGTTCGGATGTAGGGGTCGCTCTCGAGTTGATTCCAAATTTTCCTAAGGCAGCACAGTTCATGTGGGATCAAGTGAAGAAGACTGACTTCTCGGCGCGAGCTCCCAAGTTAGCGCGCGAAGCTGCTCAGGATCGACCGGAAGTAATCGGCATTCAAGAGGCAACGATCTGGTACTGCAAGAAAGACTTTTTTAGCGACAAGGTTGAAGTCTTTAATTTCCTCGATGAATTCATCGCCGCCACCAAGCAAGTTGGTGTCGGGTATTCCCTTGCCACAGCAAATGGAGTAGATGCGTTCAATCCAGGCTATTCCATCGCAGCAATTCCTTATCTAACCAAGGTAACTGACCCCGAGATCTTCAATCCGATATTTGGACAAGATAGTGCGGCTTGTGGCTTCACGATTGGTGATGCTTTGTTGGTTCGCGACGATGTCAAAGATCGCATTATTCAAGTAGGTAACACTGAGTTTGATACAACATATTCGATAGTCCCAGCCATCATGACGATTTATCGCGGATACACCTGGGTCGATTTCAAAGTACAGGACTCTGTTGTGAGACTCATTTCGACTCATCTCGAATCAATCTGGGATGAGAACAAGGTTCCAAACTCTGCGCTGCAGGCGCAACAGCTCGTAGCTGACCTTAAAGATGCCAAAATGCCTGTGATCATCATGGGTGATTTCAATGCTGACTATCGCGATCCACGACCAGTAAGTGATCCGAATCCAGGGCAACAACCAGTAGTGAGTGAAACTTGTCCGACACCCGGAGGTGCAAAGTGCAACGCCTATAGCACCATGATTGAAGCAGGGTTTGAGAATGCTTCACCTGATGCGAAGAACCCGCGCTATTTCACATGGGGTGCGGGCGCACTGCTTGATGGACCCGATAAGAAACGAAGCAAGGCTGCAGAAGAATTTGGCAATCAATATGGATTTACAGATCGACTTGATTACATCTTCACAAAGAATGCTTATGCCACAGTAAGTTCCAAGATCATCGGCAATGTTTGGCCAGACGGTTCAGGGGTGTGGAATTGCGGCACCAAGATTTGTTTTCCATCGGATCATGCTGGCGTTGTAGCAACTATCGAACTTCCTCGTAGCGCTGGCGCAATCGATCCAGATCTCCCAGCTCATGCGCGATCACTCATTGGTTTTTGGCATTACATTGCAATCGCATTCATCCTTATCTTCGTATGGGGCATCACTCGTCGAATCAGGCGCAGATCCAAGAACTCTGATTGAGCCATAAAGGCGATTTTGCGATAAGCGAGGGCCTTGGGTAACCTTCCCTCCACTTAAGGCGAGGGGTCCACCCCGTTATCGACGAAGGGCAGAACAATGGCTGAAGTATCAATCACAGGCGCGCTCCGTAATGAATTCGGAAAAGGCGCATCACGCAGAATCCGTCGCGATGGAAGCGTTCCCGCTGTCATCTACGGTCACGGAGAGAAGCCAACACATATCTCTCTACCGGCTCGCGAAGTTGGAATCGCAATCAAGACCTCTAACGTACTTCTCAATATCGATCTTGGTGAGAAGCAAGAGCTCGTACTTCCTAAGTCCATTGTCCGTAATCCACTCAAGGGAACTCTTGAGCATATTGATTTGATTATTGTTCGTCGCGGCGAGCGCGTTGTTGTTAACGTTCCAGTTCACGCACACGGTAAGCACGATCCAGAAGGTATTTTGGAGCACGTACATAACACCATCGAAGTTGAAGCAGATGTAACAGCAATTCCTTCATCACTCGATCTTGATATCGAAGGTCTTGCTGCTGGAGATTCGAAGACTGCTGGTGAAGTCAAACTTCCTGCTGGCGTTGTGCTCAAGAGCGATCCAAAGATGGTCGTTATCCACCTCTCGGTCCGCGCAACCACTGATGAAGTCGCTGTTGCTGCTGCTGCACCTGCTGAGGGTGAAGCCGCCGCTGCTGCTGCTCCTGCTGAAGGCGCTACTGCAGAAGAAGGCAAGTAAGACTTCCTAGGCATTAGCCTTCATCCATGTTTGGTCGTTCAAACAAGGATAAGAGTGCATCTCAAAGCAATCGTTGGTTGATTGTTGGGCTGGGTAATCCTGGATCCGAATACGAGAAGACTCGTCACAATATCGGAGCGATGTTGACGACCCATCTTGCATCTACTGCCGGTGCTCGTTTCACTTCCCATAAAGCGCGCGCTCATGTCGCTGAGTTCCGCATGGGTGTAGGCGGAGATCTTCCATCTCTCGTTGTCGCACAACTTCATTGTTATATGAATCAGTCTGGCGGACCAACAAAGGCGCTGGCTGATTTCTACAAGATTTCAGGTGATCACATCATCGTGGCCCATGATGAATTAGATATCCCATTCCAATCAATCCGAGTGAAATTCGGAGGCGGGGATAACGGACATAACGGCCTCAAGAGCATTACATCTGCTCTGGGTTCCGCCGATTACTTCCGTTTACGCCTGGGAATTGGTCGCCCTCCCGGCCAACAAGATCCAGCAGACTTTGTTCTCAAGCCTTTTTCTAGCACTGAACGCAAAGCGATTGAAGATTTTCTTATTACTGGCGAGCAAGCTGTCGAGTCTCTCGTTCAGTATGGCCTAGAGAAAACTCAGCAGAACTTCAATAAGTAATTAGTTAGTGATCAGCCTGTATTACGCAGTCCTGCCGCAACTCCATTAATTGTCAGAAGTAGTGCGCGAGTAATCAAGGAATCCGAATTATCTTTCCTAACTTTCTTTAGCAGTGAAATCTGAAGAAGGTGAAGGGGCGCCAAGTAGGCATCTCGAATCTGCAGAGTACGAGCCAAGATCTCCTGGTCACCCAAGATTTCTGTTTTACCAGTGAGCAAGAGAATCTCTTTCACGGTTAAATCAAACTCAGCTTGAATCGTCTCAAGGAAATGATGTAGAG
Organism: Actinomycetota bacterium; assembly: GCA_041161815.1. Taxonomy (GTDB): domain Bacteria; phylum Actinomycetota; class Actinomycetes; order Nanopelagicales; family Nanopelagicaceae; genus MAG-120802. The sequence goes on from JBEATV010000004.1 coordinate 3,722, forward strand.
AAGGATCCACGAGCGCACTCACATACTTTCGTGCCATTACTAGATCAGTCTTTGCAATCGTCATTTCAACATTGCTAATAAAAGTGCGGAAGAAGTGCCAATCGCGCAACATCGCGCTCATAGTCTCGCCGTGGCCAGCTTCGCGAGCGGCTTTAAGGCCGCTGCCAACTCCAAACCATCCCGGCACAATTTGGCGAGACTGAGTCCAACCAAATACCCAAGGAATTGCACGTAGGGATGAGAGATCCGCGCTGGCATCTGGACGACGCGAAGGTCGTGATCCTAGAAATAGATTTCCAAGTTGTTCGACTGGAGTAGCTTGATAGAAATATGCTGGAAGATCAGGATGTTCGACCAAAGATCGATAACAGGTAAAGGAAGCTTCGCTAATTGCGCTCATCGATGCGTTCCATTTGAGAAGATCTTCAGGAGATTGGCGAGCAGCGCGATTTAGAACTGTTGCTTCTAGCGCAGCAGCAAGAGTGAGCTCTACATTCTCTCGAGCAAGTGAAGGCAGAGCATATTTATCTGAAATGACTTCGCCTTGTTCAGTCATCTTGATTTGTCCATCAAGTGTTCCCCAAGGAAGCGCAATAATCGCATCGTATGTAGGTCCGCCACCTCGTCCGACAGAGCCACCGCGTCCATGGAATAGACGCAATTTGATTCCATGTTTGCGGGCCACATCACGGAGTTTTCGCTGGGCCTGATGTATCTCCCACTGACTAGTTGCGATTCCCGCATCTTTATTTGAGTCAGAGTAACCCAACATCACCTCTTGAATATTTCCTCGAAGCTCAACAAGTTTTCGATATGTGGGATTAGATAAGAGTCTCTCGAGAATTTCACCAGCTGCTCGTAACTCCGCGACCGTTTCCAAGAGTGGTGCAATGTCTACTGTTGCAAATTCTTTTCCGGTAAGGCTAATCAAACCGGCTTCTTTTGCAAGGAAAGCAGCTGCTAAGACATCCTCTGGGCCCTTAGTCATCGAGACGATGTAAGTCTCAACAACGGAGGGATCGAAGTCTCGATGAAGATCTTTGATGGCAAGAAATGTACGGAGCGTTTTTGTATTGAGTTCATCGAGTCCCGAGGTATCGCGAGCACTCTTTATAAGTTCTGCGGTCAGAAGAGCACACTTTTCCTCTGAGGTCAGAGTGCTGTAATTGCTATCTGGGAAGAGGGCTTCAACAACTCTCTGATGAGCTCCGGAATGCTCTCGAACATCCATCGTGGCGTGAGTTAATCCAAATGCAGAGATAGTACGGATTGTTCGTTCAAGAAGTCCGTGTGCAATCAACTCTCCGCGATTTGCAAGGAGTGAGTTGTACATCAACATCAAATCCTCTAGGAGCTCATTTGTGCTCTCATAATCGCGGCCTGGTTCATGAGGCGCTTGCGTAGCATGGCGATCACGAGTCAGAAGTAGGCGATGACGAATTGCCGTCGCCTTCAATCGATAAGGCTCTTCAACATTGATGCGTTTGAAACGTGGTTCGATTTCAGGCAAGCGCTCCAGATCTCTTTCGACAGATTTCAATAGCGGTTCAGAGGTGCCGGCGAGTTTGGTTGAGATTGAAAGTGCTTGTCGGAGTTCATCCATCGCTTCGAGGGTGACGCGGATGGCATGGCCCATCTGTAGAGCAATCGCCTGTTTAGTTATCTCAGGAGTGATGTTGGGATTACCATCGCGATCACCACCAATCCACGAACCAAATGTCAGCGGGGTAGCAGTAGGAGGAAGTTTGATTCCCAACCGCGAGAGCTCACGTGAAAAGTCATCGAGAACTTCAGGAATGGTGAGGCGGAAGAGGTCATCGAGGTAATACAGCGCATTGATTGCTTCATCGAGCGGTTCAGGACGTCCGAGCCTTAACTCATCGGTCTGCCAGAGTAAATCAACCGCTTCTGCAAGTCGTCGTTGGCGGCTCTCGGTTTCTGGCTGATCGAGTAATTCAGAGATTGTTGAAAGCTTACTCAAAACGGAACGTCGGGCAGCTTCAGTTGGGTGGGCTGTAAAGACGGGGCGGACTTCGAAATTCTCTAGCCACTTTCGCAAATCTGCATCTGAGAAATCATTTCCAGATCTACGGGCTTCGATGATGTGATCAACGGCGCGAGTTAGCCACGAACCACCTGAAATTCTCTCTTGGGCTAAAACTCTTGAGCGATGAACTTGTTCAGCAACATTGGCAAGATTGAAATAAACATTGAAGGCGCGCACTAGCTTGACGGAGTCGGCGGTTGAGATTGAGTTCAAGAGATCCTCGCCAGAACCTTCGCGTACTGATTTGCGGACTAGTTCGACAAGATTTAAAAGCGCTTCACCATCTTGACGTGAGAGTGATTGACCGAGCAATTCGCCAAGATGACGGACATCGCTACGCAGCGATGCATTGTCTTGGCTTTGAATTTGTGCGGTCACAGGCTAATCATGACACGCTAGAATCTGCTTGCATTTTCTAGCCCCCTTCATTTCGAAGTTGGGGCTAATGGGCGTTGGCCCCAGATTGAAGTGAAAGGCAGGTGCTCCATGGCTACTCGATTACGCGGACTCGTCTCGCTATCTGAAACAACTCGAGAAATCTTGGAGCGCAGCGACTCGGATTCAATCATCACGACCGATGCATCGATCCCATTCCTCATTACTTATCTGGCAAATCAACGCCCACTCCTGGTCGTCGCACATTCCAGCAAACGTGCATCGGAACTAGCGCGCGAGTTAGAAGAAATTGTTGATGGAGTAATGGAATTTCCAGCCTGGGAGACGCTGCCTCACGAAAAACTCAGCCCCAATAGCGACACTGTAGCGCGCAGAATTCAGACACTACTTAGCTCGCAGATTAACTCAAAGAGCGCACCTGTCATTGTTACCACCGCGCGCGCATTGGTTCAGCCAATAGTTACATCTGCGATCACAATGCCGCTGCTTACTCTCGAAAAGGGAGCGATATTTGAGTTTGAGAAGCTTCTTCATGAATTGACCCTGCGTGCCTATAGTCGCGTTGATCTGGTTGAGCGACGTGGTGATTTCGCAGTACGAGGGGGAATAGTTGATGTATTTCCACCATTAGCGGAGCACCCTGTTCGAATTGAGTTTTTTGGGGATGAAGTTGACGAGCTCAAATACTTTGAAATTAGCGATCAACGAACTTTCGCTCCCGTCATCGGAACTCTCACGCTGATTCCTTGTCGTGAGGTGTTGATTACTCAAGATGTACGCGAGCGTGCTAGCCAATTAAAGATTAAGTATCCAGAGCTGCGAGAGATGTGCTCGAAGATTGAAGAAGGCATTTATGTTGATGGCATCGAATCACTTGCCGCGGTTCTCGACCCTAGTATGAAGACTCTCATTGAATACTTGCCAAAGAATTCTGAAGTCATCATCCTTGAGAGTGAGCGAATCAAGTCACGGGTGCGAGATCTCATTAGCACCAATCAAGAATTCCTCGAAGCTGCATGGTCAAACATTGCTCTCACACAGGAGAAAGAAGGCGCCAGGGGCTTGGTCCCACTGCGAGATGAATTACAACTTGGTGCATTTACTGACTTGGAAGCGCTGCAAGATTCTGCAGAGTCGCGTGGTATTTCATGGCGAAGTTTTAACTCATTTGGTTATGAGGAAGATCCAGAGATTACTCAATTTCAGGAGATCGAGCCCTATAGAAACAAGATTGAGAGAGTTATTGCTGATCTCAAAGAGTTATTGCAAGACGGTTATTTGGCAGTCATTTCTTTAGAGGGCCACGGACTTCTAGAGCGCTATCGTGACGTTCTGGCCGAAGCAGATATTCCAGCGACGCTGAAAGAAGATATGAACACGCCACCTGTGCGTGGATCGGTCTATCTCATGGCATCCAACCTCAAGCGTGGCTTCATTGATAGAGCGAAGAAGCTCATTCTCATTACTGAAAGTGAAATCACTGGAGCCCAAGACTCGAGAATTTCTGCTACGCGTATGCCGTCTCGACGGAAGAAAACTATCGATCCGCTAGAGCTCAAGAGTGGTGACTACGTTGTCCATGAGCAACATGGCGTTGGTCGATATATCGAATTAGTCCAACGCAGCGTTGGTGGGGCTTCTCGTGAATACCTTGTCATCGAATATGCGGCGTCCAAGCGAGGTCATCCAGCAGATCGAATCTACGTCCCTACTGATGCACTCGAACAAATCACTCGTTATGTTGGTGGAGAGGCTCCCGCAGTACATCGAATTGGTGGCGGTGATTGGATCAAAGCTAAGAGTCGAGCGAAGAAAGCTGTCAAAGAGATTGCTGGGGAGTTGATACGCCTCTATGCCGCTCGTACTAGTTCTCCAGGTTTTGCATTCTCGCCGGACACAACGTGGCAGCGCGAACTTGAAGATTCATTTGCGTATGTCGAGACGCCTGACCAACTCGTTACGATTAACGAAGTCAAGACCGATATGGAGAAGCCATATCCCATGGATCGCATCGTCTGTGGTGATGTGGGCTACGGCAAGACAGAGATTGCGATTCGGGCCGCATTTAAAGCTGTGCAAGATGGGAAGCAAGTGGCGGTCTTAGTTCCAACTACCCTTTTGGCGCAACAACACTTTGCTACCTTTACAGCGCGTTACACCGGTTTTCCAGTCAGAGTTGCAGGGCTCTCGCGTTTCAACTCAGCAAAAGAGATTTCTGAGGCTCTCAAAGAGCTCGCTTCAGGTTCAATCGACGTCGTAATAGGTACACATCGCCTTCTTTCTGAGGATGTATCGTTCCGAGATCTGGGCTTGATCATCGTAGATGAAGAGCAGAGATTTGGCGTTGAGCATAAGGAGAAATTGAAGAAACTCAGAGCCAGCGTTGATGTGCTTGCGATGTCTGCAACGCCAATTCCACGGACCCTTGAAATGGCAATCACAGGAATTCGGGAGATGTCCACGATCGCAACCCCGCCCGAAGAGCGGCATCCAGTTCTGACCTATGTGGGTGCATATGACGATAAGCAAGTTGCTGCTGCGATACATCGCGAATTACTCCGTGATGGTCAAGTTTTTTACATCCATAATCGAGTCGACTCAATAGATGAAGCAGCCGCACGCATTCGTCGATTGGTGCCAGAAGCAAGAGTTGCTATTGCACATGGCCAGATGAATGAGGCAACGCTCGAGCAAGTTGTGGTGGCGTTCTGGAATCGAGAGTTCGATATCTTGGTTTCGACTACGATCGTGGAAAATGGAATTGATGTTGCCAATGCCAACACTCTTATTGTGGAGCGATCTGATGTTTTCGGCCTTTCACAATTGCATCAACTTCGTGGTCGCGTGGGCCGAAGTCGAGAAAGGGCATATGCCTACTTTCTTTATCCAGCAGATAAACCTTTAACTGAACTTGCACTTGATCGACTCACGACAATTGCCAAGAACACAGAACTAGGCGCAGGAATGCAGGTCGCACTTAAGGATCTCGAAATTCGTGGAGCAGGTAACCTCTTGGGCGGTGAGCAATCAGGCCATATCGCAGATGTTGGATTTGATCTCTATATGCGCATGGTTGGCGATGCGGTGAATGAATACAAGCGCGGAGTCATTGATGGAGTAGAAGAGAATTTGGAATGCAAAGTCGAATTGCCAATTACTGCGCATCTCTCGCCGGAATACGTTCCTGCTGACAGATTGCGCCTAGATATCTATCGCAGGCTCGCCGATTCGAAGAGTGATGATGATATTCAAGCAATAAGAGAAGAATTGACAGATAGATTCGGTGCGCTGCCTTTTGAAGCAGAGAGCCTGTTGCGCATTGCAAAGTTACGCTCATATGTGAAGTCGCGAGGAATCACTGACTTTGCGGTTCAAGGTAAGTACGTGAAAATCGCGCCACTAGCGCCGAGCGAATCGCTGGAGATGAAGATCAATCGCCTCTATCCCGGATCCATTGTGAAATCAGTTACCAAGGTGGTCATGATCGCGCGGCCCCAGAGCGCTGCGTGGGAGTCAGCATCCGACCAGATAGGAGATACTTCACTCCTTGATTGGGCGGTTGAGCTAGCCGAAACTCTCCTTGAGCGCCCCTTACGAAAGTGAGAATCTGTGAAGAAGTTCCTAGCCATCGTCTTGTCGATCGCAGCGCTTGTGCTGACTGGTTGTTCTCAAGTTGATTCAGCAGCCTCGGTAGGCGATAGCGAGATCGCGTTGGCGGACTTGCAATCTCAAGTTGACCTCATCCTCTCTGAACGTGAAGGCATCGACACAACACAGATGCAATTAGAGGATGGCGAAGCGCTTACTCGCTCTCAACTCTCGTACATGATTTCAAACCTCATCATTGCCGGTGTTGCTGATGAGCAGAAAGTAGAAGTTACCAAGGCAGAAATTGATGCTTACAAGATAGAGATTTTTGCAAACATCGGCGGAGAAGAGAATCTGCCAAATGTGTTGGTCAGTGCATCTATTCCTTCTACCTCACTTGATGATGTACTCCGCCGTGATTTAATTCTGCGAAAAATCAGCGAAAGAGAAGCTGCTACGGGTTCGGATGACGCTGCCATCAACGAGAGAATTCAGACTCTTGTAACAGAGAAAGCTAAAGCACTGGGTATCACTGTCAATCCTCGGTACGGAACTTGGGATGCGGCAACACTTTCTGTCATCGCGACTGATCCTGCAGGCGATGCTGTAACCGATAAGTAATCCGTTTATGGCGTACGAAAATCTCACGCGCCTCGCAGAGGTAATGAATCAACTTCGTTCGCCCGGTGGATGCCCATGGGATGCAGAGCAGACCCATGAGTCGCTTCTCAAGTACCTCCTTGAGGAATCGTATGAATTCATCGAGACTATCGAGTCTGGCAATCGTAAAGATATGTTGGAAGAACTCGGCGATATCTTGTTGCAAGTTTTCTTTCATGCACGGATAGCAGAAGAACATGAGAGTTTTGCATTCAATATAGATGATGTGGCAAAAGCTGTTGCAGACAAATTAATTTCACGTCACCCTCATGTTTTTGCTGGCACAGAAGTAGATTCCAGCGCCGATGTTCTTGAGAATTGGGAGCGCATTAAGCGTGAAGAAAAGGGTCGCACCTCAGCTCACGATGGCGTTCCTACAGGTCAGCCTGCGCTTCCGCTAGCGACCAAACTCATTTATCGGGCTCAGAAGAATCACCTCACAATGCCGCCGCTTCCAAATCGTGAGATGTTTAATGATGAAACAAAATTCGGTGATGAGTTAATGTCATTGATTACGTGGGCTGTACAGCATGAAATTGACCCTGAAATAGCGCTACGAAAGGCCGCACTGAAATATCGAGCGGCCATAAGCGAGCAGGAATCGACGGGGGAATCACGCTAGACTCTCGGCCCGTGACTACCATTCAAAAAATCAGCGCCCGTGAAATTCTAGATTCTCGAGGCAATCCCACAGTTGAAGTAGATGTAACTCTTGCCGATGGCTCTTTTGCTCGCGCTGCAGTTCCAAGCGGAGCATCAACAGGAGCATTCGAGGCAGCTGAACTCCGTGATGGCGGTTCGCGCTATTTAGGTAAGGGTGTCGCTAACGCAGTCGACAATGTAAAGAACAAGATTGCTCCTGCGGTCATGGGGCATGATGCTCTTGATCAACGCGGTCTTGATACGAAGATGATCGAGCTTGATTCCACAGTCAACAAATCCTCGCTCGGTGCAAATGCAATTCTTGGCGTCTCGCTTGCATCTGCTAAAGCAGCAGCACAATCAAAGAACTTGCCCTTTTATTCATTTCTAGGTGGCCAATCTGCAAACCTGCTCCCGATTCCCATGATGAATATCCTCAATGGTGGCGCACACGCGGACACTAATGTTGATATCCAAGAGTTCATGATTGCTCCAATCGGTGCATCGACATTTAAAGAAGCGCTGCGATGGGGTGCTGAGATTTATCACAACCTCAAGGCAGTATTGAAAAAGAGAGGTCTTGCAACCAGCATCGGTGATGAAGGTGGTTTTGCACCAAATCTCGATAGCAATCGCGCTGCCCTTGATCTCATTCTCGAAGCCGTTGAAAAAGCAGGGTTTAAAGTCGGAACCGAGATTGCACTTGCGATGGATGTTGCAGCCACTGAGTTCTATAAAGATGGCGCTTATGCATTCGAAGGCTCCTCGCTTACCGCAGCCGAGATGATCGCTTATTACAAGGGACTCGTTGATTCCTATCCGTTGGTTTCAATCGAGGATCCACTTTCGGAAGATGATTGGGATGGCTGGAAGGCAATCACTGCTGAATTAGGCGAGCGTGTACAACTTGTAGGCGATGATCTCTTTGTCACAAACCCAACTCGATTGGCGCGCGGAATTGAAGAGAAGACCGCAAATGCGCTCTTGGTTAAGGTCAATCAAATCGGAACTCTCACCGAGACACTGGATGCAGTCGCAATGGCGCATAAGAGCGGTTATCGCTCCATGATGAGCCATCGATCAGGTGAGACTGAAGATACGACAATCGCAGATCTTGCGGTTGCTGCATTGTGCGGACAAATCAAAACTGGCGCTCCTGCACGTAGCGAGCGCGTCGCTAAGTACAATCAGTTGCTAAGGATCGAAGAAGAACTTGGCTCACAGGCTAAGTACGCAGGTCGCGAAGCTTTTCCTCGATTTAGCGTCCGATAGACAGTTGTTGAAGAGCGCATTCCTGTAGCTAAGGAAGAAATAAGGAGTTGATATGAGGCGGCCAAAAATCTCGCTTCGTGGAGCTCTGGAAGGTTTCGCAGAAAAACGCGGAATCTCCACGCGTTTACTCATTCTCTTCATAGTCTTATTCGTTGTAGCCGTAACACTTGCTCCGCCGACTCAACACTATTTTGCTCAACGCGCCCAGATCAGCGCACTGCAAGCAGACGTAGAATCCAATCGAAAGAAACTTGAAGAGGCTCGTGCCGAGCTACAGAGATGGCGTGATCCAGATTATGTGAAGTCACAAGCAAGAGATCGTCTTCACTTTGTACTTCCGGGCGAGCGCCAATACATCATTCTTGGTGTTAACTCTCAAATAGATGATTCGACAGGAACTGCAGCGCCCATTAATCAAGACTTTCCTCTAGGAATCCCTTGGTACTCCCGCGTTATTTCCTCCATAACCTCCGTAGGAATCGGCGCACCAACTCCGTGAGCGAGCAGCCGAATTCAAGTGATCTCACAGCTATAGAGATCCAACTTGGTCGCACCCCTCGAGATGTTCACGGGATCGCTTATCGCTGTCCATGTGGCAATCCAGCAGTCGTTGAAACGCCACCTCGCTTAAGCGATGGCTCTCCTTTTCCTACATTTTTCTATGCTACCTGTCCCAATCTCACTTCTGAGATCTCATCGCTCGAGAATTCAGAATTGATGTCAGAAATGAATGAGCGATTGCAGATCGACGCTGAATTATCTGGTGCATATAGAGCGGCTCATGATGACTACCTTGCCGCGCGCGCAGCCCTGGGTATTGATGTCCCAGAAATCGCAGATATTTCAGCGGGTGGAATGCCCGATCGCGTGAAGTGTCTTCACTCGCTTGTTGCTCACTCTTTAGCCTCTGGAGAAGGAGTTAACCCTCTGGGAGATGAAGCGCTTGCTCGTTTGCCACAGTGGTGGCTTAATGGAAATTGCATTGAACGTCGCCAACAAGAAAGCGATCGTTATCAAGCATGACACGAGTAGCAGCCATAGATTGCGGCACCAATTCAATCCGACTTTTGATTGCAGATATTGAGGGGGAGAACTTCCGAGAGATCTATCGAACGATGGAGATAGTCAGACTTGGCCAAGGCGTTGATAAGACAAAGGCATTTCATCCTGATGCTTTGCATAGAACTCTGACTGCAGTCGCACAGTTCGCAGACGAAATCGCGCGACGGGGAGTTCAAAAGATCCGGTTCTGTGCAACGAGCGCAACTCGTGATGCAACCAATCGAGATCTTTTTATCGATGGCGTCAAAGCTCTGCTCGGAGTCGCACCAGAAGTCATCAGCGGCGAAGAAGAGGCTCGTCTTTCTTTTCTTGGGGCGACCAAGGAACTTAAAGGTTTTGGCGCTCCTTATTTAGTCATTGATATCGGCGGAGGATCAACCGAGTTTGTCTTTGGTTCCACAAGCGTTGAATCTGCAAAGAGCCAGAACATTGGCTGTGTCCGAATGAGCGAGCGACACTTCACCGCTCTTCCTCCCAGCGAGGGCGAAATTTCCAAAGCCAGAGTTGATATCGATGATGCAATCAGAGAGGCAGCCGAATTCGTACCCATCACTCAAGCAAAAACAGTTATCGCAGTTGCAGGAACCGCAACTACTGTCGCCGCAGCCGCACTCGAGCTTGAACAATATGATCGGTATTCAATTCATCTATCTCGAATTTCCGCTCAGGCCACGCATGAGATTGCCAACTCTTTCTTAGCCATGAGTCGTGACAATTTATCAGCGCTTCCATTTATGCATCCTGGTCGCATAGATGTGATTGCAGCCGGAGCTTTAGTCTTATCGCGGATTATGGAGTTCACTGGCGCCCCAGAGTTCGTCGCTTCAGAATCAGACATTCTTGATGGAATGGCGTGGTCACTTGCCAACTAATCCCGCACGGCTCGCTCCTACGATCCGTTCGCTAAAGCTTCTTGATCAACAGATTACACAGTGCGACGCATGTACCAGGCTTGTTCAGTGGCGGGAAGAAGTTGCCGTCACAAAACGCAAGGCGTACATGAATGAGAAGTATTGGGGCAAACCAATCACAGGTTTTGGACCTCGCGATGCGAAGTTGCTCATTATTGGACTTGCTCCAGGTGCGCATGGCGCTAATCGCACGGGAAGAGTTTTCACGGGTGATAGTTCGGGGGATTGGTTATACAGATCCCTCTTTAGAAATGGACTTGCAGCAATTGAAACAAGTACATCTCGCAATGACGGTCAGGAGTTGATCGATACGCGGATTGCATGCGCAGTTCGATGTGCACCTCCTGGCAACAAACCTCTTCCTTTGGAGGCGAGTACCTGCCAACCTTGGTTAGTGCGAGAGTTTGAGCTGCTCTTTCCGACAGTCCGTACCTACCTAGCTCTTGGTTCGATCGCGTGGAAGGCAACGCTCGATGTTCTTGCCGAGTTAGATGAAGAATTGCCGAGAAAGCGCCCAAAGTTCGGACACGGAGCCCAATTCAAGTTTCGCGGCAGTGATGGGAATACTAGATTGGTGATTGGGAGTTACCACCCTAGCCAACAGAATACTTTTACCGGAAAGCTCACGCGATCCCAATTGGATTCAGTGGTAAAAAAGGCAGGTAGATTTGCCCACGCAGGAACGCCCCTGTAGCCCAATGGCAGAGGCAGACGACTTAAAATCGTCCAAGTGTGGGTTCGACCCCCACCGGGGGCACCCGCAGTACTAGAGAACAGACAACTAAAGGAGAGCAATGAATAGTTCGAACCCAGTATTGGGCAAGGCATTCGGTCAAGAGAGACGTCGTGGTTACGCCTCGATGGGCTCTGTTGCAACGCCAGATAATCTAGAAGAGACATTTAACGCTCCGGCCGCATCGTCACTTCGCACTGGTCGCATGACCATGGATGATGTCGTTGCGCGTACCGGAATGCTCTTCGGAACTTCCATTCTTGTTGGTGCAGCAGCTTGGTACTTCAATCTTGGTGGCGGCGCACTACTCGTAGGTTTCATCGGTGGATTAGTCACCGCAATGATTGGCGTCTTTAGCAAAACGATTCGTCCAGCTGTGTATATGACATATGCAGTCTGCCAAGGCCTCGTGCTGGGAATCATCAGCAATACCTACGAGCTCTTCTATCCCGGCATCGTTCAACAAGCGATTGTTGCGACCATTGCAGCTTTCGTAGGAATGCTCTTCCTCTACAAGAGTGGTCGACTTCGTGCGACTCCGAAGTTCACACGGATGCTTCTTGGTGCAGCGCTTGGATATTTCGTTCTTGCACTCGGTAGCTTGATCGGATCTTTCTTCGGCCTTGGTGGCGGAATGGGACTCTACGGTCTTAGCGGATTTGGTCCACTCCTTGCGATTGCAGGTGTTGCAATTGCTTCCTTCTTCTTAATTCTTGATTTTGATCAGATCGAAGAGGGCGTTCGCGCCGGCGTTCCACAAGAAGAGTCATGGCGTGCGGGCTTCGGACTATTGATGACAATGGTCTGGCTCTATCTTGAAATACTTCGCTTGCTCGCAATCCTGCGCGGCAATAACGACTAGTTTAGGAATTACCCCTCATTTAACTGAGGTTTACCAGAATCCCCGAGACGAGCAGAATTTGTCTCGGGGATTCTTATTGCCACAATAATTGCCAGAGAGAAAACAGCGGCGCTTACCGCAATGGCCGTGCGATACGAGAAGTAATCAGAGATAAAGCCCAATAGAACTGGCCCCACCATCATTCCTGCATCTCCAGCCATCTGCCAGAAGGCGTAAACCTTTCCGCTCTTTCCTTTAATGACATCGCCGACAATCGCACCTGCTGAGGCAGCAAAGCCCGCGCCAAGGCCCATGACAATCATGGCGAGTAGATACATCGCAATGTTGGTCGAGAACATCAGAATCATGAGTGCAATCATGACGATTGTGAAGCCCGTAAGAATGACTGGCTTGCGACCATTTTTATCCGAGTACTTTCCGGCGCGCACCATGACTGTTCCTTGAGCAATCAGCGCGATTGTGAAACTCAAGCCAACAATGGATGCACTCGCACCGAGATCTTCAACAACAAAGAGCGGCAAGATTGAAGAACGCATGCCGAATAGAATCCAGCTGCCAAGAAATGCAAGAAAGAGCGAGTAAAGGTAAGGCTTAATCTGGAGCGCTTCCTTAATAGTCAATGCGCGCTCTTCTTTCTGAGCTTCAATCTTCGCGCCGAGTCGACTCTCATGGAGATAAATCAAGGAGACCGTTCCGGCAGCAATAAGAAGAGCTGAGTAGATAAAGAATGGAGCGCGTGGTGAGAGCGCAATAAGTGCACCACCGAATGCTGGGCCTGCGACTCCACCGGCAATAAATCCACCGTTGTAGAGCGATTGAGCTCGTCCACGTTGGCTATCTGAGACAACTCGCAGGATGAGCGCGCCGGCAGAGACAGAGAACATCGATGAACCAAGTCCACCAGCCGTACGGAAAAACAGTAGTTGTTCATAGTTTTGCGAGAGCCCAGCAAGGAGAGTGAAAATCGAGACCATAAAGAGGCCAAAACCCAAGACAACACGTTCGCCAAAGCGATCAACTAATTTGCCAGAGAAAAGCCCTGAAACAAAGCGCATGATTGCGAAAGAGGAGATGATCAAACCGATCAGAGTATTGGAGACCCCGAATGTCTTAGCGAAAATAGGGATAGCTGGAATGATTAAGCCGAATCCGACTGCGACAAGAAATGAGATTGCAGTCAGTACTGAGACCTCTTTTGGAAGTCCCTTAAATGGAGAGTTGATGCGAATTGTTATCCCAGCGCCTCTCCAGCAGCATCCTGCCGAGCAGTCGCGTGGCTGGCGCTATCTTGCAGAGGCTTCTCTTCCAGTGCGATAGCAAAGAAGAAAGCCAGAGCCACAACAGGGAATGCGGCTAAGAAAACGGTATGGAAAGAACTCGAGAACGCTTCTAGTACTGCTGTCTGTACTTGAACGGGAAGGCTGGCAATCACCTGCGTGTTATTTGCCAACGTTTCAACAAGTGATGGGTCGAGCGCACCTAATTGGTCTGGATTAGTTGTACCAAGAGCGTTGAATTCACTCTTGAGGTTCTGAGATAAACGATCGCTGAGAATTGTTCCAAAGATTGCGGTTCCGAACGCTCCGCCGAGCGTGCGGAAGAAAGTATTGGACGATGTTGCGATTCCAAGATCCTTGAAATCAACCGCGTTCTGCAAGGCAATAACAATGGTCTGCATACACAGTCCAAGTCCACCGCCAACGATGACTGCATAAACTGCAATTTGCCAGTACGGAGTATCGACTTTCGCAGTACTCATCAAGAAGATACCGAGGCTCATAATCAGAGTTCCGGCAACAGGATAACGCTTGTATTTTCCAGTCTTAGTGATCATGCGACCACTTGTGATTGTGAATACCAAGATTCCAAGCATCAACGGAATCAATTTGAGTCCAGCCGATGTCGCAGAATTGCCTTGGATAATCTGAAGGTACAGCGGCAACATGATGATGGCGCCAAACATTCCGGCTCCGATGATGAAGCCAATAATTGAAGTCAGCGTGAAGGTGCGGTTCTTAAAGAGGGTCATGGGAAGAATCGGTTCGGTAGCTTTGAACTCCCAGAATACGAAGAGCGTTGCCAAGATTGCTCCACCCAGTAGCGCAGCGATTGTGCGATTGTCGCTCCAACCATTTTCTGGCCCGAGTACCGAGAGACCAACGAGCAGCGAAACGACAGCAGAGACCATCAAGATTGCGCCAAGGAAATCGATCTTATGTTCACGCTTTACTTTAGGAATATGTAGCACCATGGCTGTGACAATCATCGCGAGTAATCCAAAGGGAAGATTGATGTAGAAAATCCAGCGCCAACCAGTGATACCAAGGATTGTTTCGCGATCTGAGAAGAAGCCACCGAGAAGTGGGCCCGCAACAGAGGAAACTCCCCAGACAGCTCCGAAGAGCCCTTGGTACTTGCCGCGATCGCGAGGCGAGACGATGTCGCCCACGATCACAAAGGTGAGCCCCATCAAACCACCGGCGCCGATACCTTGAATCGCGCGAGTAATAATGAGTTGTTCCATCGATGTTGAAGCGCCTGCAAGGAATGAACCAAGTAAGAAGACAACGATTGAGAATTGATAGACCGGACGACGGCCATAAAGATCCGAAATTTTTCCATAGAGCGGAGTTGATGCTGTTGAAGTCAACAGATATGCAGTCACAACCCATGAGTAATGATTCAATCCATTGAAATCTTCGACGATGCTCTTGAGAGCAGTAGAAACGATTGTTTGATCCAGGGCCGCCAGCAGCATTCCTGTCATAAGGCTGCTCATTATGATGAGAATCTCGCGATGCGTGAGCGGCTTGGAATGATCTACTTTTTGGCGTCCGAACATAACTTCCTAACGTGAATTTTGATTAGAGACTCAAGGTTACTACCATATGGCGAATGAAGAGCGTCATCGCAGAGAATCTCGTCAAAACATATGACAAGGGAAAAGTAAAAGCTCTCAATAATCTGAGCCTAGATGTCGAAGAAGGCACAGTCCTAGGCGTACTTGGACCTAATGGCGCTGGAAAGACCACAACAGTCAGAATCCTTGCGACACTTCTCACACCTGATTCAGGACATGCAACTGTCGCAGGCATCGATGTAATTAAGAATCCTGATCAAGTCCGTGAAGTTATTGGTCTATCGGGCCAATACGCTGCTGTCGACGAAACGCTCACTGGCTGGGATAACTTGGTGATGTTTAGCCGTTTGTATCACTTGTCTCCATCTGCTTCGAAGAAGCGTGCAGAAGAGCTACTAGAACAGTTCTCACTGACCGATGCAGCAAAGCGTCCAATCCGAACATACTCCGGTGGTATGCGCCGACGCCTCGATCTTGCAGCTTCTCTGATTGTTCGACCAAAGATTCTTTTTCTTGACGAACCGACGACAGGTCTTGATCCTCGTGGTCGCCAAGAGATGTGGGGAGTCATTGAAGGATTGGTTAAGGATGGAACAACGCTTCTGCTGACGACCCAATACCTTGAAGAAGCAGATCAGTTAGCCGATGACATTGCAGTCATCGATAACGGAGAAGTTATAGCGCGAGGTTCCTCCGATGAACTTAAGCGCCAAGTTGGCGGCGAAAGACTAGAGATCGTTGCGGAATCTCAAGATCTCAAGAAAGTTACTGAGATCGTCGAAAAAATTAGCGGTGGAAAAGCGCTAGTAGAAGAGAATGCCCGCCAAGTCTCAGCTCCAGTAACAACAGGTTCCAAGGCCCTTATTGAGGCAGCCCGATCACTCGATGAAGCTGGCATTCATCCCCTCGATATCGGTTTGAAGCGCCCATCACTCGACGATGTCTTTATCTCACTTACTGGCCATGCAGCTGAAGATAAGAAGGAAGAAGAAGCAGTAGACCCACGCGCTCGAAAGAGGAAGAAGAAATGAAATACGCAATCTCTGACTCCCTCGTTGTAACAAAGCGCCAACTTCTTCAACTTATTCGCGTACCTGAGGTATTGATCTTCTCCACCATCCAGCCAGTTATGTTCGTCTTGCTCTTTAGATATGTCTTCGGTGGATCTATCTCAACTGGAATTCCAGGCGTGGATTACGTCCAACTTTTGATGCCGGGAATCTTCGTTCAGACTGTGGCTTTTACTCTTGCAGGCACTGCAGTAGGACTTGCAGAAGATATGCAGAAGGGTTTAATCGATCGCTTCCGCTCGCTTCCAATCTCACGTTCGGCTGTGGTCTTCGGACGCGCGCTCGGTGATAGCGCGCTCAATATCGTTGTATTGGCCGTTATGGGATTAGCAGGATTTGTAGTCGGATGGAGGCCTTCCTCTGGTTTCTTCAATGTAGTGCTCGGCTTTGCATTCTTATTGCTGTTCGGATTTGCGATGTCATGGGTGGGAGTTCTGATTGGACTCTCAGTGCGTTCTGCTCGAGTCGCTAACGCCGCAGTCTTCATCGCAGTTTTCCCACTGACATTCCTCTCCAACGCTTTCGCACCAACCACGGGTATGCCTAAAGCGTTGCAGTACTTCGCGGAATGGAATCCTGTTTCCACGATGGTTGCGGGATGTCGCGAACTATTCGGCCTCCAGAATATCTTCGGAGTTACTGCGAACTCCTGGCCCAGCCAGAATCCGCTTGAGATGTCATTGATTTATATGGTCGTGATTATGGCGATTTTCATTCCGCTGAGCGTCCGCAAATACATCAATACCGCTTCAAAGTAAGGCCAACTAGATCTAGCTGTAGATCTCAGCCTTCAAGACTTTGACTGCAATCGTCTTTCCATTAGGCGCGGTGTACGACTTCTCATCTCCGACTTTTGCTCCCATGACTGCAGAACCCAGCGGAGATTTCTCGCTATAGACATCGAGGTCTCCAGAGGAAATTTCGCGAGAGCCAAGGAGGAATTGCATCTCATCGCCCATGATCTCAACAGTGACTTTCATACCAGGAGCAATTACGCCATCTTCACTCGCGGGAGGAGTACCAATTTCTGCATTTTCTAACATGTGCTTGAGCTGACGAATACGCGCTTCTATCTTGCCTTGCTCTTCTCGAGCCGCGTGATAGCCGCCATTTTCTTTTAAGTCGCCTTCTGCGCGAGCTGACTCAATTTTCTTGACGATTTCAGAGCGACCCGTTGTTTCAAGGTGCGATAACTCAGCAGACAATCGATCTGCTGCTTCTTGTGTTAACCACGTCTTACTCATGAGGGCCTCAGAATACTTTCTTCACTGCTGAACTGCACGGCATTCCAGGACAGCGGCATTGACCGGCGTTACACGGGCTGGGATTGTGGTGGTGATTGTTACTGCGGGCTCTACAGAGGCTGGCACGCGATCTTCAATTTCGCCCACAACATTCTTGTCGTAATCACGGGCGAGCAAAGTGCAGCTCAGAGGAGTAGAGGGATCCCGTCGTTGTACGAGATAGGTAATATCGATTGAATCGTTCTTCTCATTCTGAAAACTAACGAGCGTTACTCGTATTTCGGGGTTTGAGTGATGCCATGCGCTCCAGAAGAGCCAGGGAAGCCCAACCAGCGCAACCACTATGGCAATCAATCTCCATGATTTTCGCTCTTTGATGCCATATCTATCAGCCAACATCGCCTGCGTCTCTGCTGGGAGATGGGAGAAGTTGGCGCTCATGGCAGAATCATGTCATGGAACAACCCGTGTACGACGCTGGTATTGCTGGCTCAATGACCATGATCTTTCTAACTGTCGCAATGCTGATTTTGCTCCGCAGTTTTTATAAGCGTTGGAAGCGAATGGACGAGCGTCGCATAAACGATGAAACAAAGTAGAAGCGATAGTTATCAGAAGATTGGTTTTGGATTAGTTGTCATCATTCTCTCCGCGACCTTTATTCGATTAGGAATCTGGCAACTTGATAGGGCTGCAGAATTTAAAGAACTCCAGAAACCATATGTAGAGCAGCCTGTTACGACATTGAGTGAAGTCGCAGAGCCATCCTCGAATCTGGCAGATAGCGCCATCAATCGCATTGTCACCTTCTCGGGTCGCTATGTTGCACAGTTCGATGCGCCGGGACAAGTTGATCGTGACAAGAGAGTTGCAACCTGGCTAGTAGGTCTTCTAGAAGTCAACGGCGGCGGCGCGATACTTGTTGTGCGAAGTGCAGAGCAAGCAGAGATTCCCAAAGGGGAAGTCTTTCTGCAGGGCCGTTTATTTGTCCGACAGTTTGAAGATCGCGCTGCCAAATCTGGCGATGATTTAAGTCGACTCGACCCCTCTCTACTTCTAGCTACCTATGATCTTCCAGTCTTTGATGGATACGTGGTCGCAGACTCTGAGAGAGTTGACGGTCGAGAGATCTCACTTCCACGAGTCAAGGTTGACCCAGTCCGCCCGACTGTCCCCGGGTACTACTGGCAACATATTTCGTATGTTGTTGTTTGGTGGCTTATGGCCTTAGTAGTACTTTTTCTTCCGTTCTACGGTAGACGTTTGAAAAGAGAGCCCAGACTCAGTAAAGAAACGGAGCAATAGATGAATGGTGTAATCAAACGCTTTCGCTTCATGGCCTTTGCTGCCGGCATCATGTCGCTTCTGCTCTGGTTCGTCGAACTACCTGTCGTGTACTTGCTCGATAACCCTGATTTAGAGTCGAAAGTGAAGTGGATTCCCTTCGTTCACGGCTACGTCTACGCCTTCTATGTATTGGCAGCCATTCACTTCACTGCTAAAGCTCGCTTCACAATCAAGCGCATGATCCTCTTTATCTTGGCTGGAACCCTGCCTATTGCATCTTTCATCGCGGAACGGAGAGTCATGAGGGAATTTCCGCTGAAATGACGCTCCGTTCTCTCATCAAGTCCGCGCTCTATCCGATTTACGAGCGTCGACTTATGGCCCAACTCGACCTATCCCGCACGCCGCATCACATCGGGGTTATCCTCGATGGCAATCGCAGATGGGCAAAGGAGAATCCATCAAAGACGGGAGATACCTCCTCGTTACATGGCCATCGCGCCGGTGCAGAGAAGATCATCGAACTACTCGATTGGTGTGAAGAGACAGATATCAATGTTGTAACGCTCTGGCTCTTGTCGAGCGATAATCTCAAGCGCGGGGCCCAAGAATTGGAGCACCTGATCTCCATCATTGGAGAGACCGTTGATGATCTCAGCTCTACTGGACGTTGGAAGATACGCCCCGTAGGTTCCTTAGAGTTGCTCCCAGAATCACTGCGCGCCCGACTCAAGAGCGCAGAAGAGAAGACTTCAGGCATTGAAGGAATTACAGTCAATGTCGCAATCGGTTATGGCGGGCGCCTCGAAATTATCGATGCATTTAAAAAGTACCTTATTGAATCAGGCACGAGCGGGAAGAAGTTCTCCGAAATCGCTGATGAACTCACGGTGAACTCCCTTGATCAATATCTCTACACAGCTGGTCAGCCAGATCCTGAGTTAGTGATTAGAACTTCAGGAGAACAGAGGCTGGGTGGTTTTCTCTTGTGGCAGAGCCATCAATCCGAGTTCTATTTCTGCGAAGCCTATTGGCCAGATTTTCGTCGCGTTGATTTCCTTCGAGCTCTGCGCTCTTATGCAATGCGTGAACGCCGGTTGGGTAAGTAGAAAACCTCAACCTCAACTTGAGCGTGTCGCGTGATTTCAACGCTATGAAGTCTTACCTTTTTCTCGTGTCACTTCCCCGGCTTATTACGCATAATTCTCGGCGTTTGTAGGCCCTAGGAAAACAGAATAAGAAGGAGTTACTTGGCCCGCAGCAGCTCCGAAGGACGCAAGACTTATGTCCTCGATACCAGCGTCCTGCTTGCAGATCCCTCCGCTTTCTTCCGCTTCGACGAGCACGAAATCATCATCCCGATCGCAGTCATCGGCGAGCTCGAGACTAAACGCGATCATCCAGAATTGGGTTACTTTGCCCGTGCAGCCCTGCGCCAACTCGATGATTTACGTATCTCCCATGGCAGGCTCGATAAACCATTGAAAATCACTGCTTCTGGCGGCACTCTTTCAGTAGAACTTAATCACACAGATACTTCATCGTTGCCGCAGGGATTCTTACGTGACGGAACCAATGACTCGCGCATCCTGGCGGTCGCTCGAAACCTTGTAAGTGAAGGAAGAGATGTAGTTCTTGTGACCAAAGATCTACCACTTCGCGTTAAAGCTTCCTCAGTTGGAATTACGGCCGAGGAGTATCGCGCTGAACTTGCACCAAGTAGTGGTTGGACAGGAATGATCGATGCCACGGTGGGTAGCAAAGTGATTGATGCGCTCTACGCCGGCGAGAAGGTAAGTGACCCAGTCGCAAAAGATCTGCCATGCCACACCGGCGTCGTCCTCCACTCGGAACGGGGTAGCGCTCTCGCCAGAGTCACTGCCGATAAGTCCTTAGTTTTGGTCCGAGGCGATAAGAACGCTTTTGGAATTCATGGCCGATCTGCCGAACAACGCATTGCTCTCGATCTCTTGCTTGATAGTGAAATTGGCATCGTCTCACTCGGCGGCCGTGCAGGCACAGGTAAGTCAGCCCTCGCACTCTGCGCTGGCCTTGAAGCTGTCCTGGAACGTCGACTCCATAAGAAGATTGTTGTCTTCCGTCCGCTCTATCCCGTAGGAGGACAAGAGTTGGGTTATTTGCCGGGCACTGAAGGGGAGAAGATGTCTCCTTGGGCGCAGGCTGTCTTCGATACTTTGGGAGCTGTTGTCTCGAGCCAAGTTATCGAGGAGATTATGGATCGGGGATTGATTGAAGTTCTTCCTCTGACCCACATTCGCGGCCGCTCTCTCCATGATTCATTTGTCATCGTTGATGAAGCCCAATCCCTCGAGCGCGGAGTATTACTCACAGTTCTCTCGCGAATCGGCCAGGGATCTCGAGTTGTTCTTACCCATGACATTGCCCAACGCGACAACCTTCGAGTCGGCCGCCATGACGGAGTCGTCGCCGTCGTCGAGTCGCTCAAAGGCCACCCGCTCTTTGCCCATGTGACCCTCACCCGCTCCGAGCGATCTCCGATCGCGGCTTTGGTGACTGAGCTCTTGGAAGATCCAGTACAGCTCTACGCCTAAATAAGTCCAAGACCGGCAAAAATCGGGTTTTATTACAAAAGGGATATATCGGACTTTATAGGGGCTGAACAGGGCTTTTCTTCTCCACAGTTCCTGTGAGATTCACATTTTTTCCGCCACTCGCAAGGTTTAATTTGCGACTCACCCTTTGCTTTGTCACCCTTCAGCCCAATCCCCGTAAACAACGACCTCGTTATGAGCAATCAGAAAGAGGAGGTAGAACCATGCTGAAGCGACGCTCTGTCGTCAGTGCGATGGCTTTTGCCACCCTCTTTATCTCCTCGGTCGAAGTTGCCTATGCCCAACCATCGTTACCCCTTGAAGTTGAGCTCGTGGTGGTGCCCCCAACCGAAGCTGAACTGCGAGCCGCCATCCCCGGTGAAACCGAGCCGACCTGGCCGACCTTGCTTGAGATGAGCGATCGCTCCTCGATGTTGTCGTGGGATATGTTGATGGTCTCGGTGATGATGAAGAAGGTTGAACAGGCTCGCACGCCCAAGGGAGCGCGGTCAGTTGCAGCCGATATGGCCAAGGAGAAGTACGGCTGGGGCAAGTACCAGTTCTCTTGCTTGAACACTCTCTGGACCAAGGAAAGTAACTGGAACTACCGAGCCCGCAACAAGCGGACCGGTGCACATGGAATTCCTCAAGCGCTGCCTGCCACCAAGATGGAAGTTACCGGTACTGATTGGCGCACCAACCCCGTAACTCAAATCCAATGGGGTCTGCATTACATCGATGTTCGCTACGAGACTCCCTGCAAAGCGCTCGCTAAATTCAAGCGCTCACGTTATTACTAATTTTTCGCTTTAGTTTTCTGGCTTGGTAGAGATAGTCAACGGCTTACTTGTCTCAGCAAAGAAGTCATTTCCCTTGTCGTCGACCACGATGAAGGCGGGGAAGTTCTCGACATCAATCTTCCAGACCGCTTCCATGCCGAGCTCTTCATAATCAAGAACTTCAACTCTCTTGATGCAATCTTGGGCTAGGCGCGCAGCTGGTCCACCAATAGAGCCGAGATAGAAACCGCCATTCTTCTTGCAGGCATCAGTGACCTGCTTGGAACGATTTCCTTTTGCGAGCATTACCATCGAACCACCGAGGGCTTGGAAATATTCGACATAAGAATCCATGCGGCCTGCGGTTGTTGGGCCAAATGAACCCGATGCATAACCGGCGGGAGTCTTGGCAGGACCTGCGTAATACACCGGATACTTCTTAAAATATTCAGGCAATGGCTTGCCAGATTCGACGAGCTCTTTCAATTTTGCGTGAGCCAGATCGCGCGCTACGACCAGGGTTCCCGACAGTGAAAGACGCGTCTTAACGGGGTGTTGGGAGAGCTCTGACAAGATCTCAGACATGGGCTTATTCAGATCGATATTGACCACATTGTCGTTGAGATGCTCATCCGTAGTTTCAGGCAAGAAGTGAGCTGGTTCGGTCTCTAACTTTTCGATGAAGATGCCATCTTTGGTGATCTTTGCTTTTGCTTGGCGGTCGGCCGAGCACGATACGGCGATCGAAATTGGCAGAGATGCTCCGTGACGTGGAAGGCGAACAACGCGGACATCGTGACAGAAGTACTTACCGCCAAATTGTGCGCCAATACCTAGCTTCTGAGTGAGAGCAAAGACTTCCTTCTCGAGATCAAGATCTCTGAATGCGCGACCAGTCTTGGCATTTCCCGTCGTGGGTAGAGAATCAAGATATTTAGTGGAGGCTAATTTCGCGGTCTTTGCGGTGAATTCGGCAGATGTTCCACCAATAACAATGGCCAAGTGATACGGCGGACATGCGGCGGTTCCAAGTGAGCGCAACTTATCTTCTAACCACGCCATGAATGCGGTCGGGTTGAGGACCGCTTTAGTCTCTTGGTAAAGGAAAGACTTATTTGCGCTACCGCCACCTTTGGCGATGAAGAGGAAGTTGTACTCGTCGGCATGCTCATAATCAGAGTAGATCTCGACTTGGGCTGGCAGATTGTTACCAGTGTTCTTCTCTTCCCATGTTGTGACGGCAGCTAATTGTGAATAGCGGAGATTTAACTTGGTGAATGCGTCGTAAATGCCCTGGGAGATTGTGACTTCATCCCGCTCTGAGGTGAGGACCTGCTGACCTTTTTTGCCCATGACAATCGCAGTCCCTGTGTCTTGGCACATGGGAAGTACGCCCCCGGCTGAGATGTTGGCGTTCTTCAGAAGATCAAGTGCGACAAATCGATCGTTGGGTGAACTTTCAGGATCTTTGAGGATGTTCGCTAATTGTTGAAGATGATCGGCACGGAGATAGTGCGAAATATCGTGGAGGGCGACCTCAGTGAGATTTCGGATTGCTTCAGGTGAGACTTTGAGAAAAGTTCTGCCATCGGCTTCGAAAGTTGAGACCCCTTCTTTGCTGATGAGGCGATACTCGGTCGAATCAGGGCCTACCGGAAGTAGATCTTCATAGATGAATTCCGGCATGAATTACTCAGCTTCTACTTCGCTCTTTGCCGCTTCGAGTTTTGCGCGAGCGCCATCGAGCCATTGCTGACAGATTGAGGCAAGCTCCTCGCCGCGCTCCCAGAGTTTCAAAGATTCTTCAAGGCCAACTCCGCCCGCTTCCAAGGTGGCAACGACTTTGGTGAGTTCATCGCGCGCTTCTTCGTAACTGAGCTGGGCCATATTCGTAATCTACTCGCTTTTCTTTTGAGGGTTATTTCCAGAAGCTGTCGCAATCGCCACACCTTTGGCCAAGCGGAGCCTGATCTCTTCGCCCGCCTTGAGTTCTGCGGGGTCGGTAACGATCGAGCCACTGGTTTTCTGCACAACCGAGTAGCCGCGATCTAAGGTGGCTTGTGGGGAGAGAGTTCGTACCCGAGCTGCAATATGCGCAACTTCGTCATAGGCGCGCAATAAACGTGAGTTCATGCTCATAAATGAACGCGATTTGAACCCCCGAATAATCTCTTCACGCGATGTCACCATCACAATCGGATCTCTCATAACTGGGCGTTGAATCAGATTCACAATCTTGGTCATCTCTAGAACGACAAGGTCATTAACTTTACGATCTGCACGATCGCGTAAATTCTGGATTTTGCTCTGCTCTTCATGGAAATCTGGCACAACTCTCTTGGCAGCATCAGTAGGCGTTGAGGCGCGAAGGTCTGCGACAAGATCCAGAAGAGGAGTGTCTTGCTCATGCCCGATGGCGCTGACAATGGGTTTGGTACATGAGGCTGCTAAGCGCACAAGACCTTCATCAGAGAATGGCAATAAATCCTCAAAAGAACCGCCACCGCGGGTAATGATGATGACATCTACTTCGGGATCTGCATCCAGTTCACGAAGTGCGGCAGAGACTTGGATGACTGCATCGGCGCCTTGTACCGCTACCTCTCGCGTCTCAAATCGCACAGAAGGCCAACGACGACGGGCATTTTCTTTCACATCTTTTTCAGCAGCGCTTGCGCGACCACAGATGAGACCGATTTTATTAGGGAGAAATGGCAGTGGCTTCTTTCGCTCGAGAGCAAATAAACCTTCAGCTGCAAGTACTTTCTTAAGAGCTTCGAGTCTGGCGAGTAACTCACCGACTCCGACTTGGCGAATTTCTTTTGCGCTCAGCGAAAGTCGACCGGTCGGTGTGTAGAAGTTCACTTTGGAGTGGATGACGACGCGTGCATTTTCACTCAGTGGAGTAGTTGCCTTGAATACTCCTCGCGGACATGTGACTTCGAGATACATATCAACGCTGGGGTCACGTAGACGCATATAGACCATGCCCGAACCCGCTCGATCATTAAGTTGAGCAATCTCACCTTCGACCCAGATCTGCCCAAGGCGATTGATGTAATCACTGATTGCCTCTGAAACAACCCGGACTGGTACCGGCTTATCGCTTGAAGTTTCGAGCACGGCGTAATGCTAATAGGATGCACGCATGGCTAAACGAGTCCTCCTTGCTGCGCCGCGCGGTTATTGCGCCGGTGTTGATAGAGCAGTTGTCACCGTTGAAAAAGCCCTTGATCTCTATGGCGCCCCGGTCTATGTCCGCAAGCAGATCGTTCATAACGTGCATGTGGTCTCCTCCCTTGAAAAGAAGGGTGCGATTTTCGTCGATGAAACAGATCAAGTTCCCGAGGGCGCAATTGTCATCTTCTCTGCACATGGCGTCTCGCCTAAAGTGCACCAAGAAGCTGCAGCCCGAAGCTTGAAAACTATCGATGCAACCTGTCCGCTCGTAACTAAAGTTCATCAAGAAGCCCGACGTTTTGCAGCCGATGATCTCCAGATTCTTCTGATTGGCCACGAAGGTCACGAGGAAGTTGAAGGCACAGCAGGCGAAGCGCCCGATCACGTCCAACTTGTCGATGGCCTTGATGGTGCGCGAAATGTACAGATTGATCCGGAGCGTCCAGTGGCGTGGTTATCCCAGACCACGTTAAGTGTTGATGAGACTCTCGATGCCGTCGCAATTTTGAAGAGCCGTTTTCCTAATCTGCAAGATCCACCATCAGATGACATCTGTTATGCGACCCAGAATCGCCAAGTTGCGATTAAGCAGATCGCGCCACAAGCCGATCTCGTACTCGTCGTGGGCTCACGTAACTCTTCTAACTCAGTTCGATTGGTTGAGGTAGCTCTTGAATACGGAGCAAAAGCTGGTTACTTGATCGATTACGCAAGTGAAATCAAGGATGAATGGTTTGAGGGCGTCGAGACTATTGGAGTCTCCAGTGGCGCCTCAGTGCCAGAGTTATTGGTCAAAGACTTACTCGAGGAATTGGCCCGCCGCGGTTATGGTGATGTTGAGACAGTCACAGCGATGGAAGAACATCTACTTTTCGCGATTCCGCCAGAATTGCGTAAAGATCTACGCGCTGCGGGAAAGTAGTTTTCTCTGCTCTTTGAAGTAATACCACCAACCAAATAAGGCGCCTGATAACAAGAATGGCGCAACGCTAGCGAGCCCTGAAACTAAATCGACTCCTAATCGCGTGATGCTCAGAGAGATTCCACCAACGGTGGGGAGCAAGAAGATTGCTGCTGCGCCAAATGCCAGAGGCGGATTCACGACCGCCACATAGGTTGTGCCAGGTCTTCCATAAACCAGGCCACCGTAATACGAAGCCCAGAGCGCAAGCCCCGTGAGGAATCCAACGTTAGAACGGAAGAAAATCTCAATCATTGCAATGAAGGCGATAAAGATGAACTGCAAAATGACAATTCCGGGCTTGGTGAGGCCGGCGCCTTTAATGGGGTTCTTGATGGGCGGCTGAGGGAGGTTACTTTTCATCGCTATCACTTTCATCTAGATCATCATCGCCATCAAAGAGATCAGGGGATGTGATTTCTTTTGGTGAAATCTGACGGACTTCATCATCAACATCTTCGAGCGCTTTGAGTTTACTGGCGGAAGGTGCGCCGAGTTTGACCATCTTACGAGCGGGCTTGATGACATTCTCTTCAGCGCTCTTGATGAGATCGTTAAATGCACGTTCGGTGGACTTAATTCGATCGCCGAGAGTTTCAATCTTGCCGTGTACCTTTCCGATTCGCTTGAGTAATTCGCCAGCTAGGTCTTGAATCTCTTGGGCATTTCGCGCGAGCTCGGAGCGGCCAAAGACATATGCCACAGTCCGCAGCAACGCCATCATGGTGGTGGGAGTGGCGATTGTGACATTCTTTTCAAATGCTTTATGAAGTAACTGGGGCTCAACATCGAGAGCTTCACTCAAGATTGATTCGAAGGGGGCGAAGAGAACAACGTAGTCAGGGGAGTTTCCAGTCTCTTGATAGCCGCGTTTTGCTAAAGCATTGACATGGCCGAGGAGGTCTTTAGCGTGAGCTTGCATCAATCGTGCGCGCTCAGCGGGATCCTTTTCAACAACAGCTTCGAGGAAGCGATCAAATGGGAACTTTGAATCGATAAAAATCTCGCTACCACCAGGAACTGCGATCTTGATATCAGGTTTTGAAATCTCGGTACCCGTAGTTCGGTAATCCTGTTTGAAGAAGTGAACGTTCTCGAGTAAGCCAGCATTTTCTAAGAGGGTTTCAAGTTGTGCTTCACCATATTTACCGCGAGTCTGGGAGTTGGAGAGCGCTCCCGCTAACTTCGTCGTCTCGCGAAGCAGAGTCTCATTACCTAATTTCATATTCTCAATCTGAGTACGCATCTCTGATTCGGCACGGGTGCGCTTGAGTTCAGCCTCTTGAGCTTGTGTGGTGAGTTGGGCCATTCCTGTGGTGACGGTACGAAGTTGTTCGTTGAGAGTAGTGAGACGGTTTTCTTCCTCGCGCATCGCATCGATCTGGGTATTGAGAAGGGCAACTTTGCCTTTCTCGCTATTGAGTCGTAGCGCACCGATCACAAGTCCGATAGCAAGCCCAATCAGAAGGCCGATGATGAGATATATCGCTGCGTTCATAGCCTTATCGTGGCAGGAAGGACTGACATTGACGGTTAGGCTCTACCCCTTGTGAGCCTCTCTATCGGAATCGTCGGACTACCGAATGTCGGAAAGTCGACCCTCTTTAACGCCCTCACCAAGAACAATGTCTTGGCGGCCAATTACCCCTTCGCCACAATCGAGCCCAATGTCGGCGTCGTCGGCGTTCCAGATGCTCGACTCGATGTTCTTGCCAAGATCTTTGGCTCAGAGAAAATCATTCCTGCCGCGGTTTCTTTTGTCGATATCGCAGGCATCGTCAAGGGAGCATCTGAAGGAGCGGGTCTAGGCAATAAATTTCTTGCCAATATCCGCGAGAGCGATGCAATCTGCCAAGTTATTCGAGTCTTTAGCGATGGCGATGTAGTCCACGTCGATGGTCGCGTTGATCCAGCCAGCGATATTGAAACAATCAATACCGAACTCCAACTCGCAGATCTACAAACAATTGAAAAAGCTATTCCTCGTATCGAGAAAGAAGCGCGCCAGAATAAAGAGCGCAGCGCAGTCCTCGAAGCGGTCAAAGCTGCCGAGAAAGTCATCGCTGACGGCAAAGTCCTCTCACAATCCGATGTGGATCTCGCTCTGATTAAAGAACTTGGTCTCCTTACTGCAAAACCTTTCCTCTATGTATTTAACGTCGATGCAGCAGAACTTGCTGATTCTGAATTACGGACGAAACTCTCCAAACTCGTAGCTCCCGCCGAAGCCATCTTCTTAGATGCTAAAACAGAAGCTGAACTCAGCGAACTTGATGACGCGGAAGCGCTTGAATTACTCAAGTCAATTGGACTCGAAGAGCCCGGACTGGCTACCCTTGCACGAGTTGGATTTCAGACTTTAGGGCTTCAGACCTATCTGACTGCTGGCCCGAAAGAAGCTAGAGCGTGGACGATTCACAAAGGCGATACCGCACCTGCGGCTGCTGGCGTGATTCACACCGATTTCCAAAAAGGCTTTATCAAAGCCGAAGTTGTTTCGTTTGATGATCTCGTTGCTGCGGGCTCGATGAATGAAGCCAGAGCAAAGGGGAAGGTCCGAATGGAAGGCAAGGAATACGTCATGCGTGACGGCGATGTAGTGGAGTTCAGATTCAATGTCTAAATCAACCCACTTGAATGGCTTAACTTTGAAGACTCGCGATGAACTACGAAACATCGCGATTATCGCCCACGTTGATCATGGCAAGACGCTCACAAAAATCAATCTGAATCACAAGACCGCGTCATGGATTCGATGGATCTCGAGCGCGAAAAGGGAATCACAATCCTGGCCAAGAACACCGCTGTTAAACGCGGAAACACCATCGTCAATATTATCGATACGCCGGGCCACGCAGACTTTGGCGGCGAAGTAGAGCGCGGACTAGAAATGGTCGACGGCGTCGCACTTCTTGTTGATGCATCTGAAGGTCCGCTGCCACAGACTCGCTTCGTACTTCGTAAGGCCTTGCAGAAAAATCTGCCAGTCATTTTGATTATCAACAAAGTTGATCGTCCTGATGCACGTATCGCAGCTGTTGTTGATGAGGCTTATGGTTTGTTCCTTGATCTAGATGCCACAGAAGATCAAATTGATTTTCCAATCGTCTACACCTCTGCCAAAGCAGGTCGCGCATCACTCAATCGCCCACAAGATGGTGGAATGCCAGACGCTGAGAACCTCGATGTTCTCTTTGATGTCATCTTCAAGACGATTCCAGCGCCCAAGTTCCATGAAGGCGCTCCGCTTCAAGCACATGTCACTAACCTTGACTCATCTCCCTACCTTGGTCGCCTAGCGCTCTGTCGCGTACATGAAGGCGTTATCAAGAAAGGCCAGATGGTCACATGGATCAAGACCGATGGTTCACAAGAAAAAGTAAAAATCTCAGAACTTATGATTACTGAAGGTCTCGAGCGCGTTCCAGCAACTGAAGCGGGCCCTGGAGACATCATTGCTGTTGCAGGTATCGAAACCATCACACTGGGCGAGACCTTGGCTGATGCCGAAAATCCACATGCGCTGCCACTTATTACTGTAGATGAGCCAAGTATCTCGATGACAATTGGTATCAATACTTCGCCGTTGGCTGGCCGCGTTGGCAAGAAACTTACAGCCCGCCTAGTCAAGAATCGCCTTGATGCTGAGCTCGTCGGTAACGTCTCACTTCGCATCCTCCCAACCGAACGTCCTGATACCTGGGAAGTTCAAGGTCGTGGAGAACTTCAACTCGCAGTTCTCGTTGAAATGATGCGTCGCGAAGGATTTGAACTTACGGTCGGAAAACCTCAAGTTGTGACCAAGATGGTTGATGGCAAGCTTCACGAACCGATGGAACGTCTCACGATTGATGCTCCAGAAGATTATCTTGGTGTGATCACTCAGCTAATGGCGCTTCGCAAAGGGCGCATGGAACAGATGGTCAATCACGGTACTGGTTGGATCCGGATGGATTTCAAAGTTCCTTCTCGCGGACTTATCGGATTCCGTACTGAGTTCCTCACCGAAACACGTGGAACAGGTCTGCTCCACCATGTCTTTGATGGATACGAAGCCTGGAACGGTGAACTTCGTACTCGTAATACGGGCTCACTTGTTTCGGACCGTATGGGTACGGCAACTTCGTATGCAATCTTCGGTTTGCAAGAGCGCGGCACCATCTTCGTCCAAGTAAGCGCAGATGTTTATGAAGGTATGGTCATCGGCGAGAATTCGCGTCCAGAAGATATGGATGTCAATGTTGTACGAGAGAAGAAGCTCACCAACATGCGCGCATCTGGTTCGGATGAAAACGAGAAGTTAATTCCGCCGAAGATTCTTAACCTCGAGCAAGCTCTCGAGTACTGCCGCGAAGATGAGTGCGTCGAAGTTACTCCAACGTCAGTACGTATCCGTAAAGTAATCTTCGATCAAAATGAGCGTGCACGTTTGACGTCAAAGGCGAAGAAGACCAACCTCGACAGCTAACGTCGAGGGCTTAAAACCCTTACGACACGCCGTTTTCCCGCATAAATAGCCACTTTGTCAGTGGTCGCATGTGTACTCACCTGCATACAGAAATCGCACCATTGCAGGAGGACCGACACATGAACCTACGAGAGCTCGCTTTCCAACTCTCCGCCATTACCTTGATTGCTGATGCCGCAAAGGAAGCTAAGGACCGCCTCCGACGCGAATTTGCTGCAGCTCTAGAAGAAGTCGGCGCTGATTCGGCCAAAGCTGCGCTCGAAGGCGAAGAGATCGCAAAGGTCTCTCTCATTCAACCGCGGAATACTCCCGAAGTCCTCAATGAGCGCGCCTTTGTCGATTGGGTGAAATCAAGTTACGAATTCGAGATTGTCGAATCTGTCCGTGAATCGTTCCGTAAGCATGTCATGGATTCAGTCGAGAACGTTGATGGCAAGGCAATCTATAAACGCACTGGTGAAGTTCTTGACTTCATTACTTTCAATTCTCGCGATGCATATATTGCTACTCGCTTTTCAAGTGGAGGACGTGAAGTTCTGACCGAAGCGTTCCGTGCTGGCACTTTGACTCCCACATCAGTCATGGCCGAAGAACTCCAGATGGCGGTGGGTCAATAATGAGCTACTTCAATCTCAGTGATTACGAACCCGTCGAAAACCGTATCCGTGCATTCTGGCTCAAGTATCCCAACGGTCGTTTACTCACCGATCTACAACGCACAGAGCGTCCGGATGGTCGTATCGAGTGGATCTGTCGCACCGAGGCGTACACAAACTCTGATGATGTTCGCCCTCAATCAACCGGCTTTGCTACTGAGATTGAAGGAACATCTCCCGTTAATCGCGCTAATGCCAGCGAGAACTGCGAAACTTCAAGCATCGGTCGATGCCTAGCTAATCTAGGCTTTGCTACGAAAGGCAAGCGTCCAAGTCGAGAAGAGATGACAAAAGCAGCGCGGGCCAATAGCCGGAAAGCCCTGACAAAGAGCGACTGGGAATCACTTATTAGCCGACTTCATGGGTGCACCAACCTCAACCAACTCAAAGCTTGGTCAGCCTACGCCGCAGGTTTCACTATGCCCGACAACAAGCGAAACGAATTACTGGCCTTCTTCAATACCCATAAAGAGAGTTTGAGTCGAAAGGTTGATGTCGCTTAGCGCAGCCTCACGCTGATTGCTCGATGATCACTAATTCCGTAGTGATCATGAATGACTGCCTCCACATCTTCTGGGCCAAGTTCTTTACTCATGATGTAATCAAATTCAATCGATGGTTTCCATGATGGGTAAGTGGGGCCCACTGCAAGATCTTTCCATCCCGATAGCTTCGGCCCCAAACCCCATGGCAGATTAAAGTCTCCAGTCATGATGTGTATTCCCGATAATTGTTCCACCCATTTACTGATCTTTCGCAGTTGCTGAATATTCTTAAGTGGCACAAATGAGAGATGTGTTGTTGTCACTGAAATTCCATTCTCAAGTTCTGCCACAAGAGCAGATCGCGGTTCATCTGAGACATAGATTAATCTCGGTCTCTTCTCGCCTGGTACAACAAGTGGCATCCCTAGTGGAGCCTTACCCAGATTAATGCGATGCCATCTCTTCACCGGAACTTTGGAGACGATTCCAATTCCGTACATGGAATCTTTAGGGATAGATGATTCGTTATCAAAGACAATTGCATCCTTAACGCCATGCCATTTCTCACCTGGCGTTCCATACATTGACGGAGCAAAGGCCCAATATTTTGCACCAATGATTTCTGCCATCTCTGCTACTTGATTTCCGTGGCCTGATCTACTCTGTTGTACATCTACTTCTTGTAACGCAACTACATCGCTCTTCGAGGTATCGTGTAACTTCTCGAGTGCTTGATGAACTGTCACAGGCGTCTGCGGTGGAATAGCCATTCCGTGGAGGATGTTCCACGAGGTGACCGTGAAGCCTGAGGTAGATGCCATGAAGGCAGGCTAGTAGGGTCGCCCCGTGCTCCTGAATCTTCCGCTCTCACGATCCAAACTCGATCGTGCTGCACACCTGCGCTCCGATCAAGCGCAGATTGATGAGCTCTGGCAGACGGGCAAGATCATCGAAATGCTCGCAGATCGCTTTCGT
Source organism: Actinomycetota bacterium (assembly GCA_041161815.1). GTDB lineage: Bacteria > Actinomycetota > Actinomycetes > Nanopelagicales > Nanopelagicaceae > MAG-120802. Next base: position 36,433 of record JBEATV010000004.1, read on the forward strand.
TGCGAAGGAAAATCCCTCACATTCATCTCGCCCGAAGAAGCCCAAGGTGATCGCTATTTCCTAGGTCTTGATGAAAACGGTCTTGCTTACTTCGTATCCCATCGCGCAACAGATGCTCAAGAGTTTCCAGAAGAATTTAGATCACTCCGAACAATAGGAGCGTATCTCAACGACTTAGAGATCGGAGCTGCTGTTCATGCACTTGCGCTGACTCAATGGCATACAGCTCACCAACGCTGCGCAAAGTGTGGCGCCACAACCCATCCAACTCTTGCAGGCGCAGTACGTGAATGTGACATCTGCACGGCTTCACATCATCCTCGCACAGATCCGGCAATCATTGTACTCGTGAAGGACAACGCCGATCGAATTCTTCTAGGTCGACAGAAAGTGTGGCCGGCAAAACGCTTCTCTACCTTCGCTGGATTCGTTGAGCCCGGAGAATCATTTGAAAGTTGTGTTAGTCGTGAAGTTCTCGAAGAGTGCGGTGGCGTTGTCACTGAGATGAAGTATCTAGGCTCTCAACCGTGGCCATTTCCGGCATCAGTCATGATCGCTTATGAAGCAGTCATCTCTAATCCTGATTCTGTCAAAGCTGATGGCGAAGAGATTGAAGAGATTATCTGGCTCACTCGCGAAGAATTAAAGTCAAAGTGCGATTCACAAGAGTTACTTCTCCCACCAATAATTTCAGTTGCTCGCGCGATGATTAATGCGTGGTACGGAAATAATGCAGAGCACGAACTGCAAGGCGGCGAATCGTGGCGCAACTAGCAGAAGAGATTCTTGCGGCACTTGATGATGAACAACGCGCAGTAGCAACCGCAGTTCGTGGACCAGTCTGTGTTATTGCCGGCGCGGGTACTGGTAAAACTCGAGCCATCACACATCGCTTGGCGTATGCAGTTGATATTGGGGTTGTTGATCCTCAACGCATACTTGCCCTGACATTCACTGCGCGCGCTGCCGGAGAAATGCGTACTCGCCTACGAGCTCTAGGCGTCCCGAACGTCGCAGCCCGCACTTTCCACGCGGCCGCCCTCAAGCAGCTGATGTTCTTCTGGCCCCAGGTCCTCGGTGGTCGATTCCCATCACTTTTGACCACCAAGACAGGCTTTCTAGGCGAGGCCATCAATCGTGCAAACATCAGCGCCACCAAGAGCAACTCCGTATTGCGCGATGTAGCAGGCGAGATTGAATGGGCGAAAGTCATCGGATTAGCGCCTGATGAATACATCAAAGCGGTCGATGATTACTCGCGTCCAATTCGAATTTCCAACAACAAAGTAGATGCCACACAGATTGCACAAGTCTATGAAGCCTACGAATCCTTAAAGAAACAAGAACGCGCAATCGACTTTGAAGATGTTTTGCTGCTTACTATCGGAATGCTGGAAGAAGAGCGCGAAGTTCGAGATCGTATTCGTGATCAATACCGATACTTCACAGTCGATGAATACCAGGATGTCTCGCCCTTGCAACAACGATTATTAGATCTCTGGCTGGGCAAGAGAAACGATATCTGTGTTGTCGGAGATCCTGCTCAAACCATCTACTCATTTGCTGGTGCGACTCCCGCTTTCTTACTCAACTTCACACATAAATACCCTGAAGCAGAAGTCATTCGACTCACATCGGGGTATCGCTCAACTCCAGAAATTATCAACACAGCGAACACTATTCTCCGTAGCGCTAGCTTGGGACATGAACTAGATCCCATTAACGAACATGGTGAAAAGCCACAAGCACGTGGTTACAGGTCAGAGAAAGAAGAGGCTGACGCGCTTGTCCAATTGATTCAAAGTGACATTAACAATGGACTTGCTACTCAAGATATCGCAATTCTCACTCGCACCAATGCTCAACTTGAAATTCTCGAGTCATCCTTGAGTGCTGCAGGCATCGAGAATCAGATCCGCAATTCTGAACGTTTCTTTAATCGTCCAGAAGTACGAGAAATCATTAAGACTATTCGCAGCGCGTCTGTCCTCTCTGAATCAGATTGGCTCGCAGATTTGCGCGATGCTCTCAAACCATTTGGCGAAAGCGAATATGTGCGCTCATTTATGCAACTTGCACGCGAGCTAGAAAGCGAAGGCCTGACTTCGCTACGGGCTTTCCTACGTGAACTTGAAGATCGAGCCGAACAGAACAACCCGCCGACTCTTCCCGGCGTCGCCCTAGCAACTCTTCACGCTGCAAAAGGGCTGGAATGGAAGAAGGTCTATCTCGCAGGCGTGAATGCAGAGACCCTGCCTTGGGGCGCCCAGCCCATTGATGAAGAACGGCGCTTGTTCTACGTTGGAATCACGCGTGCCCAACAGAGTTTGGTCATCAGCTATCACGGTTCCGCGAGCCCATTCCTGGCTGAAGCGGGCTTATAAATTAATTAGTTTGCGCGCCAACAATGCGATGTATTACCCTTCCACGACTATGACACAGGTAAGAACCACTTCAACAGCGATGAGTACTTCACGTACACACCGCCATTGGTTCGCGCCTGCATTTGGTTACAACTATTTTGCAACCAAGTCAGCCAAGGCCGAAGGATTCGGCACCTGGAGCTCTATCGGATAACACACCGATAAGGAAGCCCAGGGGCCTCGAATCCACAAGGATTCAGGCCCCTTTTTCTTTATCCCAAAGCAAGGAAAGGCAAAGGTGAGAACGATGACAGTTCTCTTCAGCGAACTATTGGTACCAGGATGGTCCGAAGGCGATGACGCCATGATCGGTCTCGATGCAGTGACAGGTGTCTATGGCACCGACCGCTCATTCACCCTGCCCTGCCATAACTCCAGTCCAGAGATTTTCTTCTCTGAAAAGAGTGAAGAGGTCGCCTATGCCAAGTCTCTCTGCGGTGGATGCCCCGTGAAGAAAGAATGTTTGGAAGGAGCGCTCTCACGACAAGAGCCATGCGGTGTGTGGGGTGGAGAACTCTTTGAAGATGGCCAAGTGATTGCTGCGAAACGTCTTCCAGGTCGCCCGCGACTCAATCCGCAACCGTTAGTGGCTACTGCGTAATTTCTATTGGCGTTGGTACGCAAATCGAATTTGCTCGCGCAAATTCAACATTTGCTTTACCCCAACGCCAATATTTAATTTGAATAAGAGCTTTGCAGGTGAGTTGGTGTAATTTCAGGGAACCAGGACAACGCCTCGTCGCGGAAGTTTCCTTGCGCGCGTAGCTGACAGAAGATGCCGGTCGTGCCCAAAGTAACGCGGTGAATCAGTACGTACTCAGGCGGTAGGTTGAGTTGGAAGCCGATTTTTGCGGTCGGATTTCGAGGATCTCCAACGCGGATGCTCTGTTCGCGAAGCCATTCGCGGGTATATGCAAAGTGTTCGGTGCGCAGTGGTTCGACGAGTGGAAGCAGAAAATCTAGAACCAGTTCAGGGTTGACATCGACGTCAGGCAGGATGAATCCATCTTCTTTAAAACCGTTGTAGAGAGCAATGGCATCCCCTTCAAGTGCATTACGGAGTAAGCGCTTGAATGGTTCTGGGAATCCATTTGGCAAGCGATTACACGCGCCAAAGTCGAGCACACCTAATCGTCCATCGCTGAGAACTCGGAAGTTTCCAGGGTGAGGATCTGCATGAAGTAAGCCAGCGCGAGTAGGTGCGGTGAAATGGAATCGAGCAAGGCGAATACCTGCGTTATTACGCTCTTCTTGGGTTCCGCTGCTAATGACTTTTGACAGTGGAGTTCCTTCTAACCATTCGCTGACGAGCACTCGATCAGTGGCTTGAACAACTTTGGGGATTGCAATATCAGGGTCATTCTCAAATGCTTTCCAACAAGTTTCTTGTGCTTGCGCTTCGTAGCGGTAATCGACCTCTTCGATGATGCGTGCGCGTAGTTCTTCCAAGAGCGGTTTCATCTCAAGTCCCGGAAGAACTAGTTGGAAAATCTTTGCAAAGCGTTGAATCTGATTGAGATCTGAGATCAGAGCTTCGGCTGCTCCCGGATACTGAACTTTGACGGCGACTTGTCTTCCATCTTTCCATACTGCTTTATGGACTTGTCCGATGGATGCTGAGGCCGAGGGAGTGTCATTGAACTCGGAGAAGTTATCGCGCCAATCTTCACCTAATTCTTTGGCGAGAACTTTATGAACGACGCGCGCAGGTAGAGGAGGAGCTGCTTCCTGAAGTTTGACGAGTGTCTCGCGGTAAGGCTTTGCGATCTCTTCTGGCAAAGCTGCTTCAAATACCGAGAGCGCTTGACCGAACTTCATTGCTCCGCCCTTGAGTTCGCCGAGAACCTTAAAGACTTGTTCTGCGGTTTTTTCTTGGAGGTCTGCAAAAGCGAAATCAGGGGATTGTCCGATGAGTTGTTTGCCGAATCCGAGCGCCCCTCGTCCTGCTACAGAGAGCGGGATGCTTGCCAGCTTTGCGCTCCGCTTGCTCGTTTTCTGGGGGATTGCATCGGTCATAGGCGCATTCTCGTAGAGCTGAAGGGCCGGCGCGACCTGAAATCTCTAATTCCAGGCGCATCCGCAGGCGTGATGCTGTGACCAACGTTGTATTTCTGGTTGCTGATAGTGGCGCATGGAATAAATCAGGGATGTAGCCAGGAAAAGACTCTCCTGTCTATCAGCAAATGCGATGAGATCAAGTGCGATGGCGCTCGCGACTGAGAGGGATAACGCAGAACCAACATCTCTCACAGGGTTTTCTGTGATGAGATTTTCGTGGGAATTGAAATTCTCGGATAGTTGAATACAGCGAAAACATGCGGTTTTACCGGGAATCACCATCGGGCCCACTCTTACCTCCGCACTTGATGGGATATCAATGAGTAGATGTCGAGACTGATCCGACATCCATCGTTGTATAGCGTCAGGAGCAGGATTTCCCACTGAAATGATCAAGTCAGGCTTATGGATCTGAATTTTCGGTTCAGCAATCAGAGCTGATGACTTACGAATCTCTTCAACAACATTCTTGCGAACTTGTCCGATATCAGAACGCGAGATAAACGAACCTGCAATATCTGATTCCTGAATTTTCAATGACGGATGCTTTGATCCAACGCGATTGATGACGGCGAGCTTAGAGAATCCGGATGCGCTCAATACTCCAACGAGTGCGTTGACAATCTTTCCATGACCAAAGATAAGTATCGAAAATTCTCTCCGCTTGATAACCGAACTTCGTCCGGCATCGATATCGCCTGGTGACAAAGTCGCAGCATCGCATTCGATCTCCATGCGGTTCAAAAATGCTTCGACCGCATAGTCCTGAAAAATGTTCTCGGTGTCGCTGACGTAATCGATTCGCCCAATCTCCGGGTTGTATCGTCGTAGGTAGGAGATCGGAGTACGTTCAAGATCAATAAAGTCATGTTTACGTAACTCTTCGACGAGGGCTAAGACAAGGCTCTCTTCAACTCCTGCTTGTTGGGCGATTTGATGCACTGAGCGCTTGCCATCAAAGAGTTCGAGAATCCGGCGCGGGTTACTTCCTGCCCAATCATCTGGAAAGGCGCAACGACGCCAGCGCGTACCGACGAAGACCCTTCGGGCTGCAGGTTGGTTCTGGATTGAAACGGGAGCTTTAAGGATGGGGCGAATATTCATGGGCGATGATGCGTGCATCCCAGTGCACGCAGGGCTCCAGCTCGGTGCGAGGGTGTGTGCTGAGAGTCTTGAATGGGAAGCTGTGTAGCGCGGGAGCTACAGTGAGTAGTTATCGGGGCATGAAAAAAGCGCCCGTGCGTGATGCACGAGCGCTTCCCTTAATGCTGGTGTTGTTTAGGCTTTGCCTACAATCTTGTCGATTTAGGCTTTGCCTAAAATGCGATTGACTTTAGTGCCGCATGTGGGGCAGATGCCCTGTGCCATACGACGACCAGAGTCGGAGACCTTTACAGTTCCTTCGAACTGGCGCTTCTCTTTGCACTTTACGCAGTAGGCCTCACCTTTATATGTCTCTGCCATTGCTTCCTCCGATCCCCGCAGCGCTTGGAGTGTCTGCGAATAGGCTCACGATACCCCCGCCACACGCCTAGACACGCGTAGCCCACGCTCAAAAGGCAATCTTTTTCCGCTCATTTCCCGCACGATCCTGAAATTGGGCCTCTATCCCCGCGCTCCAGCCTCATAACCATCGAGATAGGCGCTTGCTTTGTCAGATTCTTCAAAACGGGCCAGGAGGAGTTCAAAGTCAGGGCCATGGTCGGGGACTTGAAGATGGATCAGTTCGTGAACAAGGAGGTAGTCAACAACGTATCCAGGGGCGCCATTCAAGCGATCAGAGATTCGAATCGTACGATCGACAGTCGTGCATGAGCCCCATCGTTCATTCATAGCCCTCCAGGTGACGCTGGCCGGGGTAACAATGAATTCGGGGAGGTATCTCTGGAGCAGAGCGTGAGCGCGATCAAAGAGTTCGCTATCCGAAATCTTCTCTCGGGCCTCGCGGGAGAGAATTTTCTCGACCATCTCGGGGATAACTTGGCTGACCTTGCTATTGGAGAGTTTGGCAGGCACGGAAATGACGATTGCGCCTTGCTCACGATAGGCGCTGATGCTTCTTTTGCGCCGCGAACTTCGGATAACGCGGATTTCGGCGCCGCCTGAGATCTCTGTGCCAGGAATGGTGACGACTGAACTGGGTTTTGATGCTTGAGCGCGCACGTCGCGGACGTTAGCGTCGAAGAATTCTTCCTGAATGAAGTTTTCCACACCACGACCTCTCATTTCCCCAGAGCGCAATCCCACCTTTGTGCATCTAGAACTCTATATGACTACATGAGTGTTCAAGGGTGAGAAACCCTGAGAAGGAAGTTGATTATTGCTATCTATCTGTCGTACTTTTCGCACACGAAGACCTCGGATAACCGTTCATTATCTGCAAGGGGAAGGCAGATAAAGAATTGTGCGCCCGGGGTCTTCGCTTTTCTTTTTTTTACAGAGAAGCTAGATCAAACCCGAGAGATCATCAGGAATCGTGCGACTCTTCAGGAACTCCTCAGGATTGAGTAACTGATCTGCCGTCGGAAGCAAAATCGCCTCTTCCCATACTTGATCTCTGCTCTGGATATCTTTCAGTTCGGCAACTTTTTCCCAGAATGCAATAGCTTCGCGTGTGCGGCGTGGAGAAACTTCAAGTCCCACGAGCGTTGCAAACAACTGTTGTGTTGGTGAGTTGGTGGCGCGACGTCTTTGCTGAGACTCACGTAATTTGATCATGGAGGGAAGTCGCTCGCCAGCAGCTTTTGTCACGACCGCATCAATCCAACCTTCAATCAACGCGAGAACTGTTTCGAGACGTTCAAGAGCTGCGCGCTGTTGTGGAGTCTCTTCGGGGGTAAACATGCCACCGGAGAGCGCAAGAGTCATGGATTCAGGATTAGAGGGATCAATCGCTCCGGAGTTCATTGCATCTTCTGCTTGTTGGGTAATCGCGGTGATATCGACCTTGATTCCTTTTCCGTAGTGCGCAATCGAATCTCGGACATACTCACGTAACCACGGAGTTGCGGCGAATAAACGAGCGGCTGCAATTTCGCGAAGCGCAAGATAGATGCGTATTTCAGTCTCTGGAATCTCTAGATCCTTGCCCCATTGGGCGACATTCTGTGGAATCAACTGTGGGCGGATCGGAGATGTGAGGGGAAGCGCAACATCGTTTGCGCCAGTCACGGTTGTAGAAAGATTTCCAATGGTCTGACCTAGTTGGGTGCTTATGAGAGAACTCATAAACGTACTCATAATCGCCGCAATGCTGGATTGAGAGATGTTCATGTTTCCGAGACCTGGAATTGAAAGTCCTTGAACTCCATCTTCCGCGTTTTCGCCTCCAAGAGTTTCCTTGAGCATTTCCGACATCGCTTGTGACATTCCATCTACGAGCGGCTTAGTTAACTCCTCCCAGCCTTTGAGAGTTGAGTCAATCCAATCGCGACGGCTCAGAGCGCAGGAATCAGGGATTACTAGGGTTGGAAAGGTTGTTGCGTCGTTAATCCAGAGATCTGCGATATTGAACGCTTCTTGAATCGCAACAAGTTCTTGAACACTGACTGGAGTTTCGCCATGTGCTGATAGATATTTGCGGGAGATATCTCGAATCATCTGTTGCGAGAGCGCGCTCGGTGAGGACTGTCCCGAGAGTGAAGCGAGCAGACCCTGTAGGTTTAAACCCATCCCTGAGAATTGTTGAAAGATATCTCCGAAGTTGCCCATTCCAAAAGGGTTGTTGCTGGATGAATCGTTTTTATCATCAGGGTTGCGATTATCGTCAGGGTCGGATGTGAATCCAAAGCCGGCCATAACAACCTCCCAGAAAAGTGAACTGCGACATAGCGCCGATTGTGGCGCCATTGAACTCCAACAAATGTGAGAACAATAAAGGGCGGGGATTTCTTCCCTAGCCTAGGCTTCAGCCATGATCTTTGCCGCAACGCGCGCCGCAGAAGCTCCGCCGCTCTCTGCGCTCTTCTGGTGGTTCATTCCATTAACCGCCCTCGTAGGCGCGTTGTTATATGTGCTCTGGGTGACTCGCTTCCAAGATAAATACGAAAATCAGACTGAGCGTTCTGTCGGAAAGTTCAAGAAATTCCAAGATTCATTTAAGAACCCCGAGTAAGTCTCACCTTGATGAAATCTATCTCGCCCCTGCGCTATCGCTGGCCATTTCTCGCAAAGTTCTTCTTCTATCTTTTAACGCTTGCAACTCTCTTGGCTCCAATTCCATTTGTATTCTTCAAACCCGGGGTACCAGATAACGTCACGAGCGGATTGATTCAAGTAAATGAATTCAAGACATATCCCGTAAATGGAAAGTTATATATAACATCTATCTTGGTTACTAATCCAGATTCACCAGTCTTCGGCGCAGAGACAATAGTTAACTGGGCTCTGGGGCCTCATGTAGTTCTGCCACGAGATGCGGTGTACCCACCAGTTCAACCAGCAAAGGTCATCAACCGTGATAGCCGCGACGAGATGCAATCCTCCCAAGTCACCTCGACAGCAGCCGCTCTTCGTTATCTCGGCTATGACTTCCAAGAGATGTACTTTGTTAGCAATATCCGCGATTACTCAGATGCCGAAGGAAAACTTCAGCCAGGCGACTTCATCGTCGAAATCGACGGGAAGAAAATTAATGAGATTGAAGAGATCCGTACTTCGTATGCAAAGAAAAGAATTGGCGAGACCCTATTCATCACTGTCGAACGTGAGAATAAATCGGGAGAGCTAGAACGCAAAACCCTCGAAGTAACGTTGGTCGAGAATCAAGAAATCACGAACGAAACCGGCGAGAAGAGACCAGCTATTGGAATTCTGGTGGGTACTACAGCTAAGTTCCCCATTGATGTCGATTTCAATATTTCAGGTGTTGGTGGGCCAAGCGCTGGATTGATCTTTGCAGTGGGAATTATCGAGAAACTCACGGAAGAAGACCTCCTTCGCGGACGTAAAGTTGCCGGAACCGGTGCGATTACAGCTGCGGGCGATGTTGGCGGAATCGGTGGAATCGAAGAGAAGATGATTGGGGCATCCAGGATTGGAGCAACAATTTTCTTAGCGCCTGCTGAGAACTGTCCAGACATGAAACATATCCCTGAAGGCTTGAAGGTAATTCCGGTCGCAACTCTGGAGGAGGCGCTTGCCGCATTACGTGCTCCAGATAACTTCAACCACCCAACCTGCCCTCGAAACTAACTCTTCGAATTCCATAGTCAACGGGAGTTGGCTAATCTCGCCCCATGACCTTTAGTGATAATCCAGATAATCCATTCCGTAACTTCCGTTTCCCTCCACGTGATCCGAACCAAGGACCACGTCGAATCGGTGCGCTACCTCTCACCGTCATCATCCTCACGGTACTTGCGGTCATCTTGGTCTCACTCAGCGGCTTCTATGCAGATTTCCTCTGGTTCCAATCTGTTGATTACAGCGAAGTTTGGACAACGCTTTTAACAACGCGTATTACTCTCTTCTTTATCTTTGGATTCCTCACCTCACTCATCATTACTTCAAACATTTACATCGCTTATAAGAAGCGTCCAATTTATGTGCCAATAACTGTTGAAGCAGATAATCTCGAGAGATACCGCGCCCAGATCGAACCACTCCGTAAAGTGGGTCTCATCGGTATTGCGATTGCACTCTTCTACTTTGCCGGCATGGCAGGCACCAGGCTCTGGGAGAGCTGGCTGTTATTTACTAACGCAACTCCATTCGGCGTCAACGATCCGCAATTTGGCAAAGACATCTCATTCTTTATGTTCACCTTGCCGTTCTGGCAATCCATTATTGGTTGGGCAATCTCGACTCTCATTCTCGCAACCATCGCAGCAGTGCTTGTGCACTATGTATATGGCGGTATTCGACCTCAGGTACGAGATGACCGCACCACAGTCGCTGCTCGAGTCCAACTCTCCGTACTTCTCGGATTCATCGTCGCAATCAAGGCGGTTGCATATTGGCTTGATCGTTTCGCCTTGGCGACCTCAGATGAAGGATTGATCACTGGACTTACCTACACAGATGTCAACGCAGTACTTCCAGCGAAAGCAATCTTGACCGGCATTGCCGCTCTCTGTTCATTGCTCTTCTTCGCAAACATTATTCGCCGCTCATGGGTTCTCCCGGCCGCAGGTGTTGCGCTCCTTGGAATTTCATCCTTCCTAATCTCGGGCGTTTATCCCAGCTTGATCCAACAATTCCAGGTAAAGCCGAGCGAATCCTCAAAGGAAGCGCCTTTTATCCAGCGCAACATCGAGAATACACGCGCTGCTTATGGGCTGGATAAAGTAAATGTGATTGATTATCAAGCAACTGTGGACACTTCTGCAGGTCAGCTCGCCGATGATGCTGCAACAATCTCGAATATCCGCTTGATGGATCCCAATGTTCTTTCTGCAACCTTTAGACAACTTCAGCAGATCAAACCGTATTACACCTTTAATGAGTCGCTAGACATCGACCGTTACACAATCGACGGCAAGACCCGAGATATGGTCGTCGCAGTTCGTGAAATCAATATCGAAGGTAATCCAAACAGAAACTGGATTAATGACCATTTGGTTTACACCCATGGTTTTGGATTCGTTGGCTCATTTGGAAACACACAAGATGTCGATGGCAAGCCGGTCTTCTCTGTCGGAGATATTCCGCCAAAGGGCGTTCTTGGTGATTTCCAACCTCGCATTTATTTCGGTGAGAACAATCCTGAATACTCAATTATCGGTGGCACCACAGACGGAGAAGCTGTCGAATTTGATTATCCAGATGATGCTTCTGCAAATGGTCAGAAGAACTACACCTACACAGGTAAGGGCGGAGTTCCGATGGGCTCAATCTTCTCCCGTCTGCTCTTTGCAATAAAGTATCAAGAACAACGCATCTTGCTTTCGAATCTCATCAACGCTGACTCCAAGATTATCTTTGATCGCGTACCACGTGAGCGTGTTGCCAAAGTGGCTCCATGGTTGAAACTTGATGGCGATCCATATCCTGCAATTATTGATGAACGTCTGGTCTGGATTATCGATGGCTACACAACAAGCGCGGGTTATCCATACTCACGCACGGTTGATGTTTCTGGTGCAACTACAGATGCGCTCAACATCAATACCAATCCATTGACGGCGGTTCCAGACTCAACCATCAATTACATCCGTAACTCCGTTAAAGCCACAGTTGATGCTTATGACGGAACAGTCTCACTCTATGCATGGGATGAGAAAGACCCAGTCCTTGCAACATGGATGAAAGCATTTCCAGGAATTGTGAAGAAGAAATCTGATATGTCAAAGGATTTGATTTCGCATGTGCGTTATCCAGAAGACCTATTCCGAGTTCAACGCGATGTTCTCTCTCTGTATCACGTGAAGAATGCCAATGCTTTCTATGGTGGACAGGATTTCTGGCGCGTACCTCGTGACCCATCAACCCTCGGTGCTAACGCAGGGGCACAACCTCCGTATTACTACACGCTGCAACTTCCAGGAGAGAAGAAAGCATCATTCTCTTTAACTACTCCATTCGTCCCACGTGGTGGTCGCGAAAACCTCTCAGCATTTGCTGTGGTGAATTCAGATCCAGGTGAGGATTATGGAAAGTTCACTGTTCTCCAGTTGCAACGTTCGACAAATATCGCAGGCCCATCGCAGGTTGCTTCTAACTTCGAAGCGAACCCAACTGTGGCGCTCTCGCTATCTCTTTTACGTCAAGGTGGCTCCGATGTTGTACTTGGAAACCTTTTGACACTTCCCGTTGGTGGCGGTCTACTTTATGTTCAGCCGGTCTATGTGCGAGCGACGGCAAACACAGCGGCCTATCCATTGCTACAGAAAGTACTTGTCTCCTTCGGAGAGAAGATTGGTTTCGATGACACACTCAAGGGAGCTCTCGATCAGGTATTCGGCGGAAACTCCGGAACAACTTCGACAACTCCTTCAACAGGTGGCGGAACCACAACTCCGGGAACCAATACCGATCTTGCAAACGCATTAGCTAGCGCGCAGCAAGCCCTTGCAGATGCGCAAGCAGCGCTCGCAAAAGGTGACTTCACTGCCTATGGCAAAGCGCAAGATCGATTGAAGGCAGCCATCGAGGCAGCGGTCTCGGCACAGCGACGTTAATCGTTTTGGCGTAATCGCATTACGCCTCTACGATTAGGACATCCGACGCGGGGTGGAGCAGCTCGGTAGCTCGCTGGGCTCATAACCCAGAGGTCGTAGGTTCAAATCC
>JBEATV010000088.1:0-3211 GCA_041161815.1 Actinomycetota bacterium
TCCATCGGTTGCTTTTTCCACCATGGTTAAAACTTCTTCAAAGGCAGAATCTGGATGCGAATATGGATCTGGAACTTCTAGCGAATTAGGATTTGTGGGGTCAAATTGACGTAGGTAGAAGATCTTCTGTTCTTCTTCATCGCTGGTGACATATTTTGAAACTTCTTCATAATTGTTCTTATCCATTACGAGTACTAGATCTGCAGCCGCTAATCGTGAGTAATTGAACTGTGATGCGATGTGATTGAAGGAATAACCGGCCTTCTCCCAGGTGCGCTTTGAAGGCGGATTAGGTCCTTGACCTACATGCCAATGAGAAGTTCCGGCCGAGTCCACGACAATCTTTGGTTTCTCGATGCTCGAGACTTTATTATGTAAGACGGCTGCTGCCATGGGTGAACGACAGATGTTTCCGAAACAGACCATCGTCACGATGATGGTCTCGTGATCTTTCAGATGCGAGAGGTCAGGAAGACTCACAAATTATCTTTCTAATTAATCTTCAAGAATCTCTGAGATAGCCGTGATGCGACGTTCGATCTCGCTTGCCTCATCCGAACGCCCCTCAGCATGAAGAATTCCAGCGATTCGACGCTCAATTGCGACGATAAATTCGAAATCTTTGGGTTCGGCATCCGCAGCGATATCGAGGACTCGCTCGAGGGTATTGAGCCCCTCATCAACTTCGCCCGAGAGCACTTGTGCTTTACCAAGTTCGAAGGATGCATAGGTCAAGCGGCGGTGATCGAATACATCAACCGCTTTCTGGGCTGCTGCTAAGGCTGATTCAGCATCGCCTAGTTCGGTATAGCAATGAGCAATTTTCTGGTCGCAACGCGCAACATGGATAACTTCGCGCGCGCTTTTGAAATATTTTCTTGCTTCATTGAAAGCTTCGAGCGCCTCGTGATACTTCTTTAGTTCTCGATATGCGCATCCGATCAGGTGGAAGTCTGTGGCTGCACCAAGTTCATTTCCATCAATCAGATGTTCGCGCGCGCACTCTTCCATGCACTCGATTGTGTTGGTGTATTCCTTTGAACTAAACCACCATTCGCCAAGAGTGCAGGCAAGTTCGAGCGCCATTGGTGATTTATTTTCGCGGAGCAATTCGACCGCTTTGCTCATCGCAGTAGCCGCTTCATTCATACGTTTGAGTTGGTTGAGGTTGTAGCCAATTGCAGAATATGCCTGGGCTAATCCTTCTGTTGGCGCAGCAGATCCGAGTTCGGAGTAAATATCGCGCGCTGTTTCTGCGAGCGCAAGCGCTTCGTCGTATTGACCCCGCGCATAAATTCGGGCGCTTAATTCGTAATACGTACTGGCTCGATCAATCCCTTGAGTTTCAGGAATTCGCTCCCACAACATCTCTTCCGTGATGATTTCGTCATTCACATCGTCATCGTTGTGCTCATCAGCCAATGCAGTACTCCCTTCGACTCTCTTCCAAACCTAGCAGGTGCTCGATAGGCACGAGGGTCAATATCTGCGACTTTAGAGCGAGTCCGCTTTGCCTAGTACGACCGAGAATGTGCGTGAACCACCTGATGGCATATCTACTGTGATTTTCACAGTATCGCCCGGTGCGTAAGCACGGATGCGAACGATTGCTGAGACAAGGTCTGTGATTTTTCGTCCCTCAATCTCTTTAATGATGGCGCCGGCAGGGATACCAGCTTTTGCTGCTGCTTCACCTTCGACAAGTCGCAAGATGCGCGCGCCGCCACCGGTATAACTCGGATCGAAGTTAATTCCTAGGAATGGTCTGGTGGATTTTCCAGTCGCGATGATTTCATCAACAACGCGTTTTGCTTGATTGATTGGAATCGAGAATCCAAGACCAATGGATCCCGATGCGCCAGAACTGAGAGTTGCAATCGCGGAGTTAATTCCAACCAGCGCACCTGTTGTGTCAACAAGCGGTCCGCCAGAATTTCCTGGGTTGATGGCAGCATCGGTTTGAATGGCATCGATAAATGATTCTGCTCCCGTGCTACCAGTTGTGACTGGTCGATTGAGCGCCGAAACAATTCCTGAGGTGACGGTTCCGGCAAGACCAAGTGGTGAACCAAATGCAACAACTGGTTCGCCGATGATTAATTTGTTGGAATTGCCGACCGCGATGGGCTTGAGATTTCCACGTTCGATTTTCAGAACTGCAATGTCATAAGTGACATCGCGGCCCACAATTGATGCGCGTTCAATATCGCCATTGTTGAGCTCGACTCGCACTGTGCCGCTCTGGGCCACTGTGCCGCTCTGGGCAGCAGAAGAAATCACGTGATTGTTGGTGATGATGAATGAAGATGTGGGATTACTGCGATAGATAACGCCTGAACCTGAGCCATTTCCGGCAACAGATGAAACTGCGATAGAAACAACCGAGGGTGAGACTGCGGCAGCAATAGTCTGGACATCTACGCCTTTACCAACGATCTCCATCAAAGTACGGGTTCTCGAGCAGCTGCCATCAGTTGCTGCGAAAAGAGCTTTGGTGCGATTATCAACGCAGACTTTCGTTGGGGGTAGATCTGGTGTTACTGCGACGGCTACTCCACCAGCTACGACTGCGCCCATCACGAAGCCGATCATGAGTTTGCTGAAAGTTGAGACTGTTTGCATGCTCTTTACCCAATCACTCTTTTCTGAAAAGAACCTTAATGGTTATTGAACCCTTGCTGGGTAGACTGCGCAACTTATGGATCTCGCACTCCGCCGGGCACGCCTTGCCGTAACCGTCACATTTATTGTCAACGGCTTCACTGCGGGAACTTTCGTCGCACGCATCCCAGATTTTAAGAAACTCCTTGAGATCTCCAATGGAACTCTCGGCGCTTCTCTCTTGTTTGTATCAATCGGCGTATTTCTAGCACTTAAACCTGCTGGAAAGAACTCTGCAAAGTTTGGTAGTCAGCCAGTCATATTCTGGTCGACCATTGCGGTTGCAATCTCGTGTGTTCTTGTTGGCTTACTTCTCTCGTTGCAATGGTTCTGGTTCTCACTCTTCTTATTGGGTTTTGCACTCGCTACTCAAGATGTAGCGATGAATGCACATGCTGTTGTTGTAGAACAGCGAGCTGGACGACGATTGATGAGCGTCTTTCATGCCATGTTTTCGGTCGGCACGCTCATCGGCGGAATTCTTGGTGGAGTATTTTCACAATGGGAAGTTACCCCGCTCAACCAATCTCTTCTCTTGATGGTGATTTAC
>JBEATV010000021.1:0-12887 GCA_041161815.1 Actinomycetota bacterium
CCCTCTCGATGTAACTGCTGGACCTTTGACCGGCCCAGGACCGATAAGTGCAGCACCTTTCGGTTCTGCTCTGATTCTGCCAATCTCGTGGGCCTATATTCGAATGATGGGAGCTGCTGGGTTAACTCGGGCCTCTGAAGTTGCCATTTTGTCTGCTAATTACATTGCTAAGAAATTGCAAGGAAGTTTTCCGACTCTCTACACCGGGCAGAATGGTCTGATCGCTCACGAGTGCATTATTGACATTCGAGAGATCACTAAACGAACCGGAGTTTCAGTTGATGACATCGCCAAGCGATTAATGGATTTTGGATTCCATGCACCAACCATGAGTTTTCCCGTAGCGGGAACTCTGATGATTGAACCGACAGAGAGTGAAGACATCGCCGAAATTGATCGTTTCATTGATGCCATGAAGACCATAGCTCGAGAGATCGAGGATATCGAAACGGGCAAAAACTCGATTGAGGATTCACCTTTGAGACATGCTCCGCACACCGCACATGACGTCTTGAGTGCTGATTGGAATCGTCCGTATAGTCGCAACGATGCTGCATTTCCGTCAGGTGAAGAATTTGGATTGACCCGGCGCGGTAAGTATTGGCCCACGGTGGGTCGAATCGATGGCGCATACGGGGATAGGAACCTAGTGTGCGCATGCGAGCCAATTGAGGCGCTTGCCATCAATTAGTTTTACTTTACATAATGTAGATTATCGGTTAGATTTTACGCTCAAACGAGCGCCCATGGCGACAATCAATCCCAGAAAAACCGCCCATATAAGGCTATTGAGGTGGGAAGCCCACGTTCTCTCATCATGAATCGCGATACTCATGTCTAAGGCTCCAGGCTCGAACTGTTCGATTCTTTCAATGATGGAACCATCTCGGCTTAGATGCGCAGTAAATCCGGTTGTGCTCACAACTGCGAAATCGCGTCCTAGCTCGGCTGCACGTGCGCGAGTCATAGCCAATTGCTGGGCGGCTTGGGAGCTCTTGCCAAAAGTCGCATTGTTGGTTTGGGCAACGAGAAAGTCTGTATCTAAAGCGCCTTGACGTACATGGTCATCATCCAGAATCTCAAAACAGATGAACGATGTGAAATTCTTTCCATTAATGCTGTGGCTGACCCAAGATGATCCCGGAACAAAGTCGCGAACTTGAGCAGCGAACGGTGAGATTCTCTCAGCGATGCTTCTGAGTGGAATGTATTCACCGAATGGCGCAAGATCTTGCTTGGTATAGCGAGTCAACATATTTCCGTCAGCGTCATACATGATGCTCGAATTTGCTGGTCCCCTTTGAAACTGCTCGACAACTCCCACGAGTAACGCAGAATCAATCTCATCGAAGAGATCTTGCATTCGCTCTCTGGCTTGAAGATTTGTCTTGGGATCGATATCAACTGCATTCTCAGGCCAGATGATGAGATCGGATTTGGAATCTCTGGGCGTTGCATCTATATGGTTCTGCAGAACGGACAGCGCTCTTGCATTGAAATCCAAACCTAATTCATCTACACCTCCTTGAACTGCAGTGATCTTTACGGTGTCGGGAGTTTGCTCTTGTGATACGGGATAGAGAAATGCAACTGACAGGATAACGAGTATCCCCGATCTCATTCGAATCGAATCGAGAGAGATGGCCGATAGAAGAAGTAAGAGAAATGTGATACCCGTGACTCCAACAATGGGATAAAGACCTGCAAAAGATTCAATTTGCGTAAAGCCCAATCTCCCCCAACCAAAGCCTCCAAAGGGAAATTTCATTCGTAAAAGTTCAATTAACGTGAAGCCTGCTGCGAAAACCAAAACTCCGAGGACGTTACGCTTGATGGGAAGTATGGAGATGGAAGCGAAGAGAAGGGTCTCCCCCAACGCCAATATCAGCCAAGGAAATGAACCTACATATGTAGAACTCCAATGGAGAAGCGGTAGAAAAAATGCTGCTCCCGCGAAGAACGAGATCAATACCCGTTCTGTATAGCTTCTTTCGGCAAGCAACCAGAAAAGAAGGATTGCAGCCACAATCGGTGAGATCCAAAGTTCGACTGGTGCGAATCCAGCCCAGAAGAGCAAGCCTGAAGCTACAGCGCCAACAAGTAGTCGAAGGTTCTTCACGTTAGCCCCACTGGAAAGCCGCAAGCAATCTGTCAACGCTAGCGCCTAATCCATAATCACTCTTCATAGTCTGGAGATATTTGGCATTGTGAGGTTTGTTAGGAATCTCGAGATTGGCATCTGGCAAACGCACATCAAGAGCGCACTTGACGAGTTTATCTGCGATTCTTGCATAATCTATATCAGCCAGAATTCGCTTTCGATGTGTTGGATGAAGCAAGTTATCATCGCGCTCTGCGGCCGCGATAACATCTTCCATTGAGGCAAATGATTGTGCGATTGCAGCAGCGCCCTTTTCACCGATGCCTTTAATTCCAGGGAGGCCATCTGAGGCATCTCCACGAATCATGGCAAAAAGTGCGTACCGTTCTCCGGGAATTTGGTAACGCTCTGCTATCCAACGTAGATCAACTAAATCATGGTTACTTATCCCCTTAGCCAAGTATGCGACCGCGACATCACGTTTATCGTCTACGAGTTGGAATAGGTCTCGATCGCCCGTAACAATGCGTATTGGACCCTTTTCCTGAACAGAATAGGTCGCTATGACATCATCTGCTTCAAAATCATCTACGCCAATCAGTGGAATACCTGCGGCTTCAAAGAAATCGAGAATAAGAGGAACTTGTGGTGTTAATAGATCTGGCTCGGCTTCTTCGCCACCTTCATCATCAACACGATTCAACTTGTAGCCAGGAAATAGATTCACCCGCCACGTAGGACGCCAATCACCATCGAGACAGAGCGCCAATCGCTGTGGACGGTAGTGATTTACCAACCGAGCGGTCATGTCAAGAAAACCCTTAACTGCATTGATCGGCTCTCCTTGCGGTGATAACAAGGTGTCAGGCATTCCGTAGTACGCGCGATACCAAAGAGAGGCGCTATCAACAAGAAGTAACGTCATGCCACGACCGCCGAATATGCGATGACACCGCGGTCAATTCTTTTGATCGCGTCTCGAACGACAAGGTGAAGTTCTGGCTTCGCATTCATTAACTGGCCAAGTAGGTCGATTATCTGTCTGATCGCGCGAACAAAGTCACCCACTGTTATATCTGTCTCTCGGAGAATTGAATTCAGGCTATGCCCTGTGGCCCATCGATAGGCACTCCAAGCTAGATCGAAGTTAGGTTCACGCTGAGAATGCAACCCGTGTGACTCTTCGAGACTAACGATGCCTGCCCAAAGTCTTGCGATCGTCGGAACAATTGGCTCGAGGGTTTTAGGAAGTCGCGGCGTTCGACTGCGCTCTCCGCGACCTTCATAAACCAGAGAAGAGAGAACTCCGACAATATCTGGCGCAGCTAGTTCTTCGAACAACTCTGAATTGAGAATCTCGGCCAGCAATAAATCACTCTCTGCGTAAACTTTGGTTAGAGCCTCTCCTTTTGCAGTGAGCGAATTTGCTCTGAGATAACCTAACTCAGTCAATACCTCACTCACTTGATCAAAAGTTCGAGGTATAACATTTGTTCGGCTCTCCATCCGCGACTTCAACCCTTGCGATTCACGTTGTAGCCGCGCGGCTTTTTCAAGCAATCGAGAGTGTGACTCTCTATCAGGACACTGATGACAAGGATGAGCCTTAGCTTGACGTCGCAGGTCTGTGATTTCCTCGTCAATCCGCGCGTGATGCGTTTTTCGGCTACCTGATATCTGGCGACGTTGCGAAAATTGAGCTTCAAGCTCCTTCACTGCGAAGCGATAACTCATGTATTCGTCCATATCCCCTAAGTGACAAGCAGCATCTTTATGGAGCGAGTCGATTACTTGCTGATTCTTTGTTATCTGCCGTGCGAGGCCAACGACAGCTTTATCTGCTTGAAACTGTGCAAACGAGGACCCCAGAGATTCACGAGCCTTCTCTTGTCCAAAACGAGAGATGAGGTTTGCGCTCATGTTGTATGTTGGAGAAAAGGATGATCTGAGTGGATAGGTACGAGTACTTGCAAGCCCCGCAGCCATCCCGCTATCGATCTGCTCTGTCCAGAGGATTAATGCGTTGCCTTCAACATCAATACCTCTTCGTCCGGCACGCCCAGTAAGTTGTGTGTACTCCCCTGGCGAAATTGTTGAATGTGTTTCGCCATTCCATTTCACCAATTTTTCAAGAACCACCGAACGGGCTGGCATATTGATACCCAAGGCAAGGGTCTCTGTGGCAAAGACAACTTTCAGAAGACCCTTTTGGAAAAGCTCTTCAATAGTTTCTTTGAACATGGGAAGAAGTCCCGCGTGGTGTGCTGCAATGCCGCGTTCGAGCGCCTGGGTCCATTCATGAAATCCTAGGATTCCGAAATCTTCGTGTGGAAGCTCGTGCGTCCTCAGCGAGACAATACGCCTAATCTCTTCTTTCTCTTCGGTGTTGGTGAGAGAAAGTCCTTCGCGAATGCACGACGAAACCGCAGCGTCGCATCCTGCACGAGAGAAAATGAAATAGATTGCTGGCAAGAAGCTTCGATGAAGAAGTTTCTCAACAATCTCTGGTCGAGTGAGCGTCTTGATCGCGCTGAATTTGCTCTCTTTCCAGCTGCCGTGGCCGGGTACTCGGCGGGATGAATTCTTTTCAAGTCGAACAATTTCTGGGTTAACTCGACCCTCATCAACAAAGAGGTCAAGAATTCGATTGCCGATCAGAATGTGTTGGTAGAGCGGAACAGGACGTATCTCGCTCAAAACAACCTCAGTCTCACCGCGGACGGTCTTTAACCATTCACCAAACTCCTCGGCGTTTGAAACTGTCGCCGAGAGAGAAACTACTTGGATTCTTTCGGGAAGATGAATCAGAATTTCTTCCCAAACCGCGCCACGAAACTTATCAGCAAGGTAATGGACTTCATCCATCACGACATAGCCCAGCTTCTCAATGGACTCTGCATCTGCGTAAATCATGTTACGCAAAACCTCGGTGGTCATCACAACAATTCGAGCGCCACTATTAATCGAAGAATCGCCCGTGAGCAACCCAACCTCTGATTCACCATAAACAGCAACAAGATCCTGATATTTCTGATTCGAGAGGGCTTTGATCGGAGTAGTATAAAAACACTTATTCTTATGGTGTTCGGCTAGGAAGGTTGCAAATTCTCCAACGATCGTCTTACCGGCTCCTGTAGGAGCTGCAACGAGAACGCTTTTTCCATCTTCCAATGTGTGACAACCTGCAATTTGAAAGTCATCCAACGGAAACTCATACTGCTCAGCAAATCGTGCAGTCAGAGGGTATCGCTGACGATTCTTTGCTGCTGCGTATCGTTGCGCGGGGCTGAGGCTTGTCACATTCGCCACGTTAATAGAGATTGAGGCCGAATGCTCGCTTTAATCGGAAGGTTGCCGATCCGCTCACCATCTGCATAGGCAACGGCTTCAGCGTGAACCTCCACTTCCTTGCCTTTGAGAATCTTCACGGCTGGATGGGAAACATGGGCGCCAGAGAAGACTTTCGGAAAGACGCGTAAGAATTCAACACGCGAGACTGGTCCAAGAATCATGACATCGAACTGACCATCGTCAATTGAAGCGCCAGGCGTGACACGCATCCCTCCCCCATAGCTTTGACCGTTGGAGATTGCAATCAGCATTGCCTCTGATTCAAAACTGACTCCATCTACTCGAAAACGGTATCGCTTTGGTTTGAATGTGGAAAGGACCAAGAGAATTGCGATGTTGTATTTCATCCGTCCCTTGACTCGCTTAAGGCGATTGGCTCGTTCATTGACGACAGAATCAAAACCCGTGCTCAATATTTCTGCGAAATACTTGCCATTCACTAATCCGAGATCCACGTCTGTCGGAGGATTTTCCAAAGCGTGGACAAGATTTTCTAGCGGTGAGCTCAGATTTTGGCCAAGTGACCTAGCAAAGTCATTTCCAGTACCAGCGGGTACTAATGCGAGTGGAATTCTCGTGTGTGCAAGCTCTTGTATTGCGAGATGAACCATGCCATCTCCACCTATAACGATTACGCCAGCAATTTTCTCCCTCAATGTTTCACGTAGTCTTTCTCCCGCAGCAAGATAGGACTCGGAACTAATATCTTTGAAGAGGATTGTTTTCCGGCGCAGAAGTTCGAGGACTTCGAGCCTGATCCGTTCTCCCTCACCACCACCTGAAGTTGGGTTGCTCAAAACGAGCCACATGTTCTTCTCCACTCTTCAGCGTTAAATATGGGCTCTTAAGAATCCAGGTCGTCGATGGATGATGCCTCATCTATCGGAGCGGCTTCATCATCAGCAATAGATCTACTCTTTCGATCGCGTCTTTTATCCACCAACAAAGCGATGCCGCCAGCACCGAAATAAAAACCCACCAAGGGAAGCGCAAGCGCTGCCATTGATAATGGGTCAGCGGTTGGAGAGAACGCTGCTACAAAGAAGGTGATGGCAAAAATCGCAAAGCGCCAAGGCCGAAGAATGGAGGCTCCGGAAAGAAGCCCGATGAGATTAAGAGAGACAAGGAATACAGGAAGCTCAAAGGCAATTCCAAAAATGAGAATAAGTCGCAATACGAAGTCAAGGTAGTCATCAAAGCGAATCAAGTTGTTGAGTGATTCTGGTGTAAAACCGAAAAGTACTTCAATGGCGAGTGGCAGGACAAAGTAGGCCAGCGCAGCTCCAATTGCGAAGAAAGGCGTGGCGGCAATGATAAACAAAACTGAATTGCGTTTTTCCTTACGGTGCAGGGCTGGAGCGATAAAAGCCCAAAGCTGATACAACCAGAAAGGCGCCGCAAGAATTACTCCTGTTAAAAAAGAAACTTTTAGTTGTAAGTTCAACGGTCCAAGCACGCCGCTAATAAAGAGCGCTCCACAATTGTCAGCGCCGGTTTGCTGCGCAAGTCTCAGATCACATACAGGGTCCGCGAGCGTCGCGATTATGTCGTTGTAGTTGATCCAACCTACGACGGAAAAAATAAGGATAAAGAGAGCGGCGCGGATTACCCTCTTACGTAATTCACGCAGATGATCAAGTAGTGGCATCGTGCCACGTTCTCTGACTGCCATATCTCCCCGCTTAGCATCCTGCAAATACTGCCCTCAGTATTGACGAGCTAGTTGGAAGTTTTTTCCCCGTCTTCGTCTTTCTTATCTTCCTTGTTCAACTCTTTAACTTCGCTCTTGAAGATGCGAAGAGAGCGTCCAAGCGAGCGAGCAGAGTCAGGCAAACGCTTTGCACCAAATAGAATCACGACAACCAAGATGAGAAGGAGCCAGTGAGAAGGTTCGCGTAGTCCAAACATGAGTTCTGCCTTTCGGGGTTACTGGTTGAGAGCCATACGCTACCACGCACTTCCAAGCGCTCGATATAGGTGATTTATCGCCATCAATTCTTAGCCAGGTACGTGTAGTTATTCAACGCCGTCTTTGCAAACTCAACTAAGGACTCCCTTAGGTGAGCCGGAGCGTTGAGAGTCAATGGATGAGAGGTGCTCAGGATCGAACGTACTAGCCATTCGGGTCTGAATACTTCAATTTCATACAAATTCTTGCCAACGGAGCGGAGCTGAGAGTGATTTGACCGGAGAAAATCTGATTCTTCACTTTCAATTTCAAGAACCGCGAGAAAGCCTTGATTACGAGAACCTGAATCCTCGAGGTTCTGCCTCGAACGTTCGACGATTTTGACCTGTGAAATCTGAGCGAGATTAAAAGTTCTCTGCGCTTGCGCTTTGTGGCAGAAACCTTCTATGAAAGTTCTGTCGTTCTCGATACGAATCGAAAAAGGAGATACTTGGCGGCGGCTAATCTCATCTGTGGAGAGATTGTTATATGTGATTTCAACATCGCTCAATTGTTCAATAGCTTCTTTCACTTTCGACAAAGAAACTCGCTCTTCATCCATAGTAACGAGCAATGATCCATCTGGAATTTCGCTATTAAATGCTGCGGCTAACTTTGTCCTTACACCGGCAATCTGTGAACGAGAAGTACTGCTTGGTGGAGTTAATTCTTCTATGGCTGCGAGAGCTATTCGTGCGATGAGCGATTCCGATTCCGTAAGCTTTCTAGGCGTTGAAAGGTTCTGAGGATCTCGCACAACAACACTCTCATCATCAAATGAGATATCGATAAGCTCCAATGGTGTGTAACCAGGTAGGCCACACATAAAAAGGAGATTGAGATCCTTAATCATCTCTTCTTTGGTAGTGGAGAAATCCGCAGCTAATTGACGTATCGAGATTCCTGGATGACTCAGTATGAAGGGCACCAGATCGAGTAAGCGAGAAGCTCTGCTCGCAGCGTTATCTGTCATGAGCCTGCACTACCTTCGTAAGAGCCTCTACAACTGCTTCTTGAAAATCCTTCGGAGATTCAATAATCAGCAGGTCTGAATACCAAAGCGCTTCCTTCACGGCCTCATCGCGCGAATCGCTGGGATAGGTAACAAGGTCCCATTCATCATCAATCGGCGAAATGTGGCTCGCTATCTCTCTTATATGAAGCAGATGATCCCTTTTGATTTTTGCTGTAACCGCTATCTGATTTGTATTGAACATAATGAGGTAATCCTTGACTGAAAAATCTTTCGGAATCTCATATGAATCACGTTTCTTTGAGATGTTTACCTTCGAACTCAATCTCGACAGTTTGAAAACGCGTATATCTCCTCTGTCCAGATCCTCCCCAACGAGATACCAACTACCTTTCCATGTACTCAATCCCAAGGGATTCACGGTCCGATCCTCCGACAGGGGGCTTCCTGACTTTTGATAATTAAATGAAATTGCGCTCCTTGTTGCCAGGGCACGCGATATCTCAAGTAGACCTTCTTCTATCAAATCAAGTGATGCTGCATCGAATTCCGGTATCTCAAGATCAATGAGTGAGTGTGATCGTACGCGTCGCGCTGCCCCTTCAGCTTCTTCTGCAAAATCGCTTCGACGCCAAATTCCCAGTGCCGCTGAGATCACTCCGAGTTCTTCAGGAGAGAACTTATCTAGGGGTAATTGATACGTTTCAGGACGAATGCGATAACCAGGCTCGTCTTCAAAAAGTGGATCTTGGGATGCGACATCGATCTGTATACCCATAGCTCGAAGATCATCTTTATCGCGCTCGAACATTCGTTCTTTAGTCTCTTGACTTCCGGTATACCCAGCAATTTTGCGGAAGATCTCGCTTTTTTGCATGTACCGCCGCGAGGCAAGTAGCGCCATCGTCAGATTGACTAAACGTTCTGTTTTGGCGCTCGACACCAGGCGAGATTAGCGTCTCCTGCTAAACTTACGACTATGACTATCGACTGTGCCACAAAAACTTCTTTCGGGACATCTCTTGCTTTCCGCAAACGTGCTCGCCTCTCAATCTTTCTACTCGTCGTGGTGCTGGCCTTAACCGGTTGCACGACAGACGGTGGCGCGCCGTCGGATGCTCCGATGGGTCAAAATTCCGAGAGTCAGAGCGAGAACAACTCAACCACCAATGGAGGAGCAATGCCCACAGTTTCAGGTCAAGCGGGAGAAGCTCCCACAATCACAGCCCCAACCGGAACGCCCCCTCAGACGCTGAGTACTGAAGATGTCTTTGTAGGTAATGGAGCTGTTGCTGAAGCAACTTCAACTCTGACAGTTCATTACACCTTGATGGCATGGTCAACCGGTGAAGTGGTAGAGAGCTCATGGAGCGGAGAACCAGCAACCTTTGGACTCAATCAAGTTATTCTCGGATGGCAACAAGGCATCCCTGGCATGAAGGTGGGCGGTCGACGTCTCTTGGTTATTCCACCAGATCTAGGTTATGGCGCAACCGGTGGCGGGCCAATCGCTCCAAATGAAACTCTGATTTTCGTTGTTGATCTAATTGCAATTAGCTAGCCGCTAATCATTTTCAACAACTGAGTCGATGACGCCCTTGGATGGGCGACGCTTTCGACGTATGGGTTTAGTTCCGGACGGCAACTTCCTTGAGAACAACAAGAACCCAGTATGGGCGTTCATCGAGTGCATGGGACGAACCGCTAGTCCTTCATGATGCCAAGGACGCAAGAGCGTCTCGAAACTTTCAGGCTCTGAAAAACGTAGAGAATCTTTGAGCGCTTCAGCAACTTTGGATAACTGAGTAGTCGTGGCGACATAGCAACAGAGAACTCCCCCAGGTTTGAGAGCTGCATAAGCGCTCTCAAGAGCGTCCCAAGGTGCCAACATGTCAAAGACCACACGGTCGAACTCTTCTGCGAAAGTGCCCTCTTGAACTCTCGAATTGACGAGCTTCCAATTGTGCGGCAACTCTCCGAAGTAGTTCTTCACATTTCCACGCGCATTTTCAAAAAATTCGGCGCGTTCCTCGAAAGAAACAAGCGAACCGGTATTACCGATTGCGCGCAGCAAACTAATCGATAGCCCCCCGCTACCAGCTCCCGCCTCAAGGACCTTCGATCCCGGAAAGATGTCGGCGAATCCCACGATGATTGCAGAATCTTTAGGATAAATGATCGTGGCCCCACGTGGCATAGAGAGAACATAATCATTGAGCAGAGGGCGCATTACTTGGTAATTGGTTCCGCTACTACTTGCAACGGTTGAGCCCTCACTTAATCCAATGATGACATCATGATTAATCCAACCCTTATGGGAGTGCCATTGTGAACCTGGTTGAAGATAAAACGAATACATCTTCCCACGCTCGTCAGTAAGTTGAACGCGGTCTCCTGCAAGGAGAGGTCCAGAGCCAATGCTTTTCATGCCGGAATTATCTCCTATGAATCGGTGCAAAGAGATCGTGCAGATCTACGAGCGAGAGCCCCTCAAGTGATTTACGGTGCAGAACGCGCTCTCCCGAGGGAAGTTCGGCAAAGTGTGGAAGTCCGAGAACGAAAGCTCCCGCCTCAATTGCAGCGGTAATCCCAGTTTTGGAATCTTCGATTACTAGGCATTGATCGATCGGTACTCCGATATGGTCGGCGGCCTTCAGGTAACCCTCCGGATCTGGTTTTGAATTGCTGACATCATTATCTGAAATTGTGATGGCGAAGTACTCATCTCCAATACTTTGCAAGGCTGCATCAACCAGTGGGCGGGCCGAAGCGCTGACAAGAGCCTGAGGGACGCTTAATTGATGAAGTTCCTGCAAAAGTGAATGAGCGCCAGGAGTAAAAGAGACGCCTTCTGCTAATCGCACTGACATTCGTTCCAATAAAATATTGGTCAGTTCCAGCGGTGCGAACCGATTGTGATGTTCAAGAGGCAGCTTACTTCGCATAAAAGAGTCGACTCGCTCCATCGGACCACCGATACAGTGAATTGCGTCTTCATCACTCCAGACAACACCAAGATGTTCCATCAAAACACGCTCTTGCTCAATCCAAATGGGTTCGCTATCAATAAGCGTTCCATCCATATCCCAAAGAACTGCCTTGAATCTGAACTCGGTTGTGGAATGATTGAGTGAATTAGTTGGCATTGAAATACTTTGCTTCTGGATGATGCACGATAATGGCTGAAGTACTCTGTTCTGGATGCAGCTGGAACTCCTCAGATAGAGAAACGCCAATACGCTCGGGGTTGAGTAGTTCACAGAGTTGAACTTGCTGTTCGATATCTGGACATGCCGGGTAGCCAAAACTATAACGGGAGCCGCGATATCCCTGATCGAGAATCTCCTCGATAGATGACCCATCGGCGCTACTAAATCCAATCTCATCTCTAATTCGAGCGTGCCAATGCTCAGCCAAAGCTTCTGTGAGTTGAACACTCAGCCCATGTAGCTCTAGGTACTCTCGATAGTTGTTTTCAGCGAACAATTTCCCAGTAGCTTCGCTTACTGATTGACCCATCGTTACAACGTGAAATGCAACAACATCAATTTCGCCAGACTCTTTGCTGCGGAAGAAGTCACTGATACATAGTCGTCGATCGCGACGTTGACGCGGGAAGGTAAACCGAGTCCTCTCGCGGCCTTTCAATTCGCCCTCATGATGAAGAATTACTAAGTCATTTCCTTCGCTGTAGCAAGGAAAATATCCATACACAACAGCTGCGTTAATCCAACCTTGAGATTGAGCATCATTGAGAAGAGCTCGTAATCTTGGTCTTCCTTCAGTGATAACCATCTCCTCGTAGCTGTTTTTAGCGCCTTTAAGACCCCATTGGCCAACGTAAAGGGCTCTCTCATCCAACATAGAGCTGTAATCGGCAAGCGCGATTCCTTTTACTACTCGAGAACCGAAGAAAGGTGGTTGTGGAATCGGATTATCAAAAAGAACATCACTGCGTTGGGTATCCGTGGTACTCGGAAGATCCGGATTAGTAACTCGAGTTCGACGCTCTTTGAGAGGAGGCAGCGAAACACCCTCGATGCCATTCTTCTCCCCCATGATTGCATCCATCAGAGAGAGTCCTTCAAAGGCGTCCCGCGCGTATCGCACGGTACCCGCGTACTGAGTTGCCAAGTCATGTTCGACAAAGGTTCGTGTCAGAGCGGCTCCTCCAAGCAGTACCGGCCAACGTTGAGCAAGATTCCGGCGTTCGAGTTCTTCTAGATTTTCTTTCATGATAACTGTTGATTTAACAAGCAAGCCACTCATGCCGATGACATCGACATTTGAATCCTGAGCTGCATCGATGATCTGATTAATGGTCTGCTTGATTCCAATATTAACGACGCGATATCCATTATTGGTCAATATAATGTCCACAAGATTCTTACCGATGTCATGCACATCGCCCTTCACGGTAGCGAGCAGAATCGAACCGCGGTCACTCGCATCGCTTTTCTCCATAAATGGTTCTAGCAATGAAACTGCACTCTTCATTACCTCAGCTGATTGCA